>QUBZ01000037.1 GCA_014338005.1 Chloroflexota bacterium
GGCAGGCAGCGGTAGACGCTGCCGCCGGGCGCGATGGGTTCCTGCCCGGCGCTGCAAAGCGGCAGGTTGGCCGCCAGCGTTTGCGCGAAGCGCGCTCTGGCATCCCCGGTAATCTGCGCCTTGACCGGCGTTAAATCCAGGTACACTTCCAGCGTATTTACGCGCCCATCAATGAAATCAAATATGCCGTTGGTGATCGTGATGGCCTGCTCGCGCAGGTAATCCGTCGTCACCACCTCGCGCAGCGCCGCCGCCAGGGCAGCAGCGGGAAGCTGGTCTACCTGCGGCAGCACCTGATCGTTAAAACGCGCCGGCAGTTCGTCATCCAGCAGCCCTTCGTAAAGCCGCCGGTCGCCGAGCAGGTTGATATAAAAATTCCGGTCGAGAATCCAGGGATTGATGGACAGCATGGCGATGGCTGCCGCCGCCAGCGGGAAAAAAATCAGGACGATAATACAGAGTGCCAGCAGTTTTCGCACGGCGCGCCCCCTCTCCTATGCACGTACAACTACTGTGATTGCCAATCCCCACCCCCCACCCTCTCCCCCAATCTTGGCTGAGGGGATCAAAACAGATCTCTACAGATTTTCAAGCCCCCTCTCCATATTTGTGGCGACCCGAATGGGGACGTATGTCCCCTGAGGGGAGGGGATTTAGGGATGGGGAAAGTTCAGAACAGAACTAGCAATTACCGTACAACTATACTCTACGTATATGGGTCTGGCGAGGTTTCGGCAAGTCGGGATGCGCGGGTTCTACCCCGTCGGTTTCCAGACGGCCAGCAGCGCCATCGCCGCCAGGGCCAGTATCGCCCCGGCCAGAAAAGGCGCCGACGGCCCGAAGCCCTGCCAGCCGCCCAGGCCCTGCCACAGGATGCCCGCCATCAGGCTGGCCGGCAGCGCAACCAACCCCACCGCCGCATTGTACAGGCCGTAGGCCGTTCCGCGCTGCGCCGCCGGGACGAGATCGGCCACGAAGGCTTTGGCCGTGCCTTCAAAGACGCCGTAGTACAGGCCGTACAGCGCATACAGCGCCCAGACCTGCCAGGTTTCGGACACCAGCGCAAACCCCAGATAAATCAGGCCGTAGATCGTCCATCCCGCCAGAATGAGCCGCCGCCGGCCAAACCGGTCGGAAAGCGCCCCCGCCGGGCCGGATACCAGGCTGTAAACCAGGTTGAAAGTGATGAGCATCCCCAGCACCCCGGCGACGTTTACACCCCGCTCCTGGGCGCGCAAAATCAGAAACGCATCGGCGGAATTGCCCAGCGTGAACAGCACCACAATGCCCAGGAAACGCCGGAACGCGGGGCTGACATCCCGCAGGCTGAGGCGCGGCGGCGGCGCTTCGCCCGTCACCGGCACGTCGCGCGCGCCGAGTACCAGCACACCGACCGCCAGAAACGCCGGGACGATGCTCACCAGCACGACCGCCTGGAACGTTTCCCGCGAGAGGCTGACGCTGGCTGCCTGCACCCCCAGCACCAGCGCCAGCGCGATGATGAGGCCGGTCATCGCGCCCAGGGTGTCGCCGGCGCGGTGCAGCCCGAACGCCAGCCCGCGATGAGCCGGGTCTATACTGTCGGCGATCAGCGCATCGCGCGGGGCGGTGCGGATGCCTTTGCCCACCCGGTCGGCAAAACGCACTGCCAGCACGCCCGGCCAGCCGGTCACGATATACAGAAACGGCTTAACAAGACTGGACAGACCGTAACCGAATACCGTCAGACTTTTGCGGCGGCGCAGTTTGTCCGAAAGCCAGCCGGAAAATACCTTCAGCAGGCTGGCCGTGCTTTCCGCCAGACCTTCAATCAGGCCGATAACGTTGGTTTTAACGCCCAGCACGTTTGCCAGAAACAGCGGCAGGAGGTTAAAAACCATTTCGCTGGAGATGTCGGTCAAAAAGCTGGTCAGCGTCATGACCCACACATTACGCGGCAGGGCGCGCAGGCCGGTTCTGGATGCTGTTGGAGATTGATTCATCAGTTTTTGAGGCCGCAGATACGCAAGCGCGTTCGGATTTGAAGCGGTTAATCCGGCGCTCTCGCACAAGGTTAATATAACTATAACCACCTCCGGCGGCCTGGGTTACGCCCCTTGCATGAACAAAAGATTAAAATTTGCGTTAGAATCGTGTTGCACCCTATACACAAAAAAAGAAAACCGCTGTATGCTTTGAGTATTGACATCTGAATATGAAGGGACTACAATCCCTGCTCATGCGGGCCTATAGCTCAGCTGGGAGAGCGCTTCAATGGCATTGAAGAGGTCAAGGGTTCGAATCCCTTTAGGTCCACAGGTTTTGTAGATAGACCACCAGCACAGAAATACCCCTTCGTTCAGACCGAGTCAAGCTGAAGAAGGGGTTTTTGTTTACCCTGCGACCGGTGTGAGAAAGGTAAACACAGCGTGGCTAAGCAGAAGCGTTCGGTATGGGATGACCTGAGTGACCGCGTGCGTGAGCTGCTGGATGATATGGAACGTTTGTTTAAACCCGGCGCCAGGCGCGCGCCCGTACCCGTACCCGTCCCGGCGCGTGTACCTCGTCCCCAGCGGAAAAAATACACCTCCCCCTACTAACTGCTGTCCTCTACGGCAGTCAAACAGTATGTATTCCGGCGCGGCCTTCTGGCCGCGTTCTGTATGAGACAGCTGCATCCGGCAATCGGCTGTGATATGCCCATTTTAGCCTTGACCTGTATCAAATATGAGAATATAATCACAGATGATTATCAAGAGTGAGAAAATTTTATCCTCACTCAAGGAGAAACGCTGATGAAAAACCTTTCAAGATGCCTGCTCGTTCTCGTGCTGCTGGCTGCTCCGGCGGCGTTCGCTCTGGCACAAGGCGACGAAATCACGCTCGTGCCGTTCACCAACGAAATATTCGGCGTACAGGGCCTCGTGCCGGAAGGCTGGCAGATGGTCGCTCCCGGGTTGTACGCGCGCGGCGGCGGCCCGACGGACATCACGATGCTGGTGCAGCAGGCCGCCCCGGTAACGGTCGAACAACTGCTGGCTTCGCTACTGCCGCAGCTCGGCCTGGACGCCATGCCGGAGCCTGAAGATACGCTGGATACCGAAGCATTTATCTGGACGCTGTACAAGGTGGAAATGAGCGCCGGAAACCTTCAGATTATGGTGGATGTGGCCGTCGCCGGCAGCGAGGGTAAAAGTTACATCGTGCTTCTGCAAAGTGCGCCAGACAATTACCCGGCGCTGCACGAGGCGGTTTTTCTGCCGGCTGTGAACGCGCTGGCGACGTTTCAACCCACGCCGGCAGCCGTCGAAGAAGTGCCTTATGCACAGGAAGAAGTTACCTTCCAGAACGGCGACGTGATCCTGGCCGGGACGCTCACCCTGCCGGAAGGCGACGGCCCGCACCCGGCGCTGGTGCTGGTATCGGGCAGCGGCCAGCAGGACCGTGACGAGTCGCTGCCGTTCGTCCCCGGCTACCGCCCCTTCCGCGACATCGCCGATGACCTGACCCGGCGCGGCATCGCCGTGCTGCGCTACGATGATCGCGGCGTGGGCGGCTCAACCGGCGACCCATCTGTGTCCACGACGGCGGATTTTGCCGAGGACACGGCGGCAGCGGTTGGGTATCTGCTCAGCCGAGACGACATTAATGCGGAGCAAATCGGCGTCCTCGGCCACAGCGAGGGCGGCATCATCGCGGCCATGCTGGCGGCCAGCAACCCGAATGTGGCTTTCGTCATTCTGCTGTCCGGCCCCGGCCTGAGCGGGCGCGAGGTTTCGCTGTTCCAGAACCGCATTTCGCTGGAACAGTCCGGCGTTACTGGCGAGCCACAGGAAGTCATTCTGGAGGCGGTAAACCGCGCCTTCGATGCGGCTGCGGCAGGCGATATGGACACTGTGCAAGCCGAGATCGAGAATATGAGCCGTTTGATGTACGAGGCCGTATCCGACGACGTTCGTTCACTGTTGGGCAGCGCCGAGTCCTACATCGAGCAAACCGTCACACAGCAGATGGCGGCCTTCCAGACGCCCTGGTTCCAGTTTTTCCTGGCGTATGACCCGGCGACAGACTGGGCAAAAACCAGCATCCCGGTGCTGGCGATTTTCGGCGGGCTGGATAAACAGGTCGAACCGGAGAGCAACGCCGCCGCGCTGGAGGCCGCGCTCGAACAGGCCGGGAATGCCGACTACAGCATCATCACCATCCCGAACGCCAATCATCTATATCAGGTGGCAGTCACGGGCAATTTCGATGAATACCCGTCATTGGGCACCGACCTGCACCCCGACCTGCTGCCGGCCATTGCCGGCTGGCTGCTGGAACGGGTGGATGTGGCCGGGTAAACGCCGGTTATACTCATTCCAAACAGCAAGGGCGCATTGGTCATGCGCCCTTAAATATATCTGCGGGTATCAGGCTGGCTGCTGCCCGGCACAACATTCGTCGTACCGAGAATTTACGAGCCTTCGGTGGCTTCCGGCGTATTTTCCGCCGTCGGTTCGGCAGTCGGGATGGGCGTCGGTGAAGCCAGCGGCGTCGGGCTGGGGGTAGGTGTCGGAAGCGGCACGTTCACATTGCTCAGAACGGTAAACGTGTCCATCACCTGTGCCAGATTGGGCTGTGCGGCGCGGCCAGCCTCGGTATTTAAGTCCACATCCTGTCCGGCAAAACGCAGATTAGCCACATACAAGCTGCTCGCGCTGTTGAGCAGGACGGCCAGGCCGCTCTGCGGATTGCCATCGGCGTCGGCAAAACGGTAAGCGACCGAAAAGCCCTGGTTGTCGCCGCGTGTTACCGGCTGCACGCTCAATACTTCCACGCCGGGGCGAGATGTTTCAACCCAGGCGCGCGCGGCTGCCTCGTCGGCAGCGGCCTGGCCGGACAGCGAATCGAGCCGCAGTACCGCGCCGCCGCCGCTAAAACTGGCCGTGCGCCCGACGGCGTTATCGGTCAGCGTCCAATCGGCAGGGAAACGAACCGCCATGTTCGTACCGGCATCGAAGAAGCCTTTCCAGTCCAGCGGCACGCCGGCCAGCGCCGGGTTCAACTGGAAGGTTGGCTCCAGGTTATCCATCAGGTATTTAAGCATATCCGGCGCGTTTTCCGGCGTGATAACGCGCAGGCGGTACAGCCAGCCATCTTTCACCCAGGACTCCTGGCGGGCGACGAATGTCTGGCCGAGGCGGTTGGTCAGTTCAAAGTCAATAATTAGTTTATCGTTTTCCTGGCGGCGGGTCAGTTCGCGCCAACTACCATAAGCCGACCAGCTTTGCCGCAGAATGTCGGACGTATAATAGGCGTCCAACTGCTCAAGCGTGTCGAGGCCGCCGGAGGGCTGCGCCACAGCCTGGATAATGCTGGAACGCTCGCTGTTGTTCAGGTTCAGTTCGGGCGTCGTAGATGCGCCGGAGCTGCTGGTGACTGAAGCCAGCGGCAGCCAGCCGGGCGGCTGCGCGATGCTGAACAACCCCGACGGATGCACAATGTCCTGATCGAACGTGATCGCGCTCAGGTCATCCGGCGGCGGTGGAAAGGTCGGAATGGGGACATCGGTCGGCACAGCTTCGGTCGCCTGAAGGCTCTGGTTGCGGGTGGGATTTAAGACCGGGATAATTACACTGCTACCCATAGCGATAATCATCACCACGCCCAGGATAACAGTTAAACGTTTCGTTCCTTGATTCATGCTTTTTTGACTCCGGCAGAAAGGTGACAAACGCGCGAATCATACCCCAAAAGCGCGCGGTTGTTAAGAGCCGGGCGCGCGGCCAGAATCGCTATTCCGAAAAGCGCGAACGCCGCTCCCCCACAACGCCCCGGCGCGGCGGCGGCAAAAAACCTTGCCGATCCCATAATAACTATGGTAGACTTAAATCATCAAGGTAACAAACCTGACCAGAACGCCATTTTAACGTAAATAAACCAGACGTGTTAGAGGAAGATTCAGACTACCCTCCCAGAGGCCAACTTTCCACAAGCTGTTGGTTCTTAACCGATTAAATGACCGGAGTTAAGGCGTATTTAATTCGCCCTTAACGACCGGCATTTTATATTCTGGGGTTGTCTGAAGGGACAAAGGAAAGAAAAAATTGGACGAGGGCAGTTTATCCGGCCTGATTACCCTGGTGGGGCTGGTGGGGCTGAACGGGTTGATTACCCTGGCCTACGCCGCGCTCACCAACAGCCGGGAATACCGCCTGCGCGAACAGGCGGAAGCGGGCAAGGATATTCCTCCAGAACTGCATATTACTTACCAGCTCAGCCAGGTCATCATCCAGTTCAGCGTCGCGGCGGTGGCGGCCTCGACGCTGGCGCAGCCGCTGGTCACCCAGTTAGGCATCGCCAACCCGAACGCCGCGCGGGCGGCGGCTTATCTCATCACGCTCATCCCGGCGGCGCTGCTTACGCTGGCGCTGGGCAACCTCGTGCCGGAAGCCATTGGCAGCGCGCGCGCCGACCGCCTGGCCCCCTGGTTAAAACCCCCTATGCGCCTGTTGATCGTACTGCTCAGCCCGCTGGTGAAGCTCATCATTCTGTTCAGCCGGGCGCTGGCTTCGATCTTCGGCAGCGGCGGGCTGGTGAACGTCTTCACCGAAGAAGAGATCATGACCCTGCTGGATGCCGGGGAAAAAGAAGGCACTATCGAAAACCAGGAAAAACAGATGATTTACTCGGTGCTGGAGTTTGACGAAACCCTGGCGCGCGAGGTGATGGTGCCGCGTATTGACGTGATCGCCGTCGAAATCGAAACGCCGCTGGAAGAAGCCTTGCAGCTTTTCATCCAAAGCGGCCATTCGCGCATCCCTGTTTACGAGGACAACATTGATAATATTAAAGGGCTGCTGTACGCCAAAGACCTGCTGAGTCTGTGGCCGTCCGGCGGCGCGAAATCCATCCGCGAAACCATGCGGACGGCCTTTTTTGTGCCGGAAAGCAAACGCTGCGACGTGCTGCTGAAGGAAATGCGCGCCAATAAAATCCATATGGCGGTGGTGGTGGACGAGTACGGCGGGACGGCGGGGCTGCTAACCATCGAAGACCTGATCGAGGAAATCGTCGGTGACATCCAGGACGAGTACGACGTGAATGAGGAAGCCGATTACATCCAGAAAGGCCCGGATGAATATATCGTAGACGCCAGTATCAACCTGGACGACTTCAACGAACTGCTGGATGTCGAACTCTCCACCGAGGACAGCGATACGCTGGGCGGCTTCGTCTTCACGCAGTTGGGACATGTGCCAGAAGTCGGCGAAACAGTTGACCATCCCAGCTTTACGCTGCGGGTGGACTCCATCGAAGGGCGGCGCATCCGAAAAGTTCACATCGTCCGCAAGCGGCAGGAGCCGCCGCAAAATGACGCCGAAACCGCCGCTAACAGCAGCCATGCGTCCATCCAGGCCCAGCCTGTAACAACGGACTGACAATGAAACCCACCGATCCAAACACACAAGACTTGATTCGCCTGGCGATCGCGGCCAGCGAAAAAGCCTATGCGCCCTATTCGCATTACCCGGTTGGGGCGGCGCTGCGGGCAGCCGATGGCATGATTTACACCGGCTGCAATGTGGAAAACGCGGCCTACCCGGCCACCATCTGCGCCGAACGCACCGCGCTGGTTAAAGCCGTCAGCGAAGGGCAGCGGCGTTTTGATACGCTGGCGGTGGTCACGCGCAGCGGCGGCGCGCCCTGCGGGGTCTGCCGCCAGATGCTCTACGAGTTCGCCCCGGACTTACAGGTGATTATCGCCGATCTGGATGGCAATATCCGCGCGGCCTGCTTGCTGACCGATCTGCTGCCGAACGGCTTCGGCCCGCAGCATCTGGAGTAACCGCCATGCCCACGCAGGAACGCGCCTTTCGCACGCCGGCGATTATCCTCAAGCGGCGCGATTTTGCCGAGGCCGACCGCCTGCTAACCATCCTCACTCCCGAACACGGCAAGCTGGACGTGATCGCCAAAGGGGCGCGCAAGCCGACCAGCCACAAAACCGGCCACGTGGAGCTGTTCACGCGCGCCGATATGCTCATCCACCGGGGGCGCGACCTGGACATCGTGGCGCAGGCGGAGATGACCGCGCCCTACCTGGGCATCCGCGAAGACCTGAAACGCGGCGCGTATGCCAGTTACACCGCCGAGATGCTTGACCGTTTTACGACCGAAGGCGATGCGGACATGCGCGACCTGTTCCAACTGGTGGACGATACGTTGGGGCGGCTGTGCATAGACGACGACCCGCGCCTGGTGGTGCGGTATTACGAACTGCGCCTGCTCGATCTGGTCGGTTTTCGACCGGAACTTTACGAATGTGTCGTCAGCCGCGAAAGCATCCAGCCGGAAGATCAGTTTTTCAGCTACGCCCTGGGCGGTGTGGTCAGCCCACGTTACAGCCACGCGGGCGCGGGAGTCGTGCCGATCCCGATGGTGACGCTCAAGCTGCTGCGGCATATGCAGCGCAGCCCCTACAGCCACGTTAAAACCCTGACCATCTCGACGGCGCTGCACGACGACACCGAACGGGTGATGCTTGGCTATATCACCTTTCTGCTGGAGCGTAAACTTCAGAGCGTGGAATTTATCCGCCGCATTCGATCATAGCCCCCTTTTCTACGGTTTTTCGCCGGGCGATATGTTATGATCTTGCTGGGGCAGTTCGAGCCTGTGGAGGGATGGTTCGTGATTGAGCGTGAAACGCTCGACATGCAAATACTTTCCGGCGACCACGTGCCGGCGGACGCGCTTAAAGCGGTGCTGACCGGCGAAGTACCGCCTGAGAGCGAACTGTTTGATTTGTATGCCGAACGCCTGCTGATGCACGCGCTGGACACCCGCGACGCCGATGCCGCCAGCATTGTCGCGCATTTGATGGACGAACGGCCAGACCTGGATGAACGGCTGTCCAGACTCTTAAACGATACCCTGCATATCCAGCCGGATGCGGCCTATGCGTTCATTCGCGTTCGCCTGAACGATAACCCGGACAGCCGATGGCTGTCCCGCCTGAAGATGGCGGCGCTGTATTCGCTGCGGGTGGCGATCAACGACGGCGACAGCGATACCATCATTAACTGGCTGACGCTGGTCGCGCGCGAGCCGACCCATTATGACCTGGGCGACGTGCTGCACTATGGCATCCTGGCGGCGCAGCCCCGCGCGCAGCAGGACGGCGAACTGGGCCGCCAGTTGATTGTGCTGTCTGTCAAACGCGACCCGGCAGCTCTCGAACAACTGCTGAACGACGACGATCTGTTGAAGGCGCTGCCGGACAATTTTGGCCGGGTCATGCGCGATTTTGCCGGTGATCCCCTGCAGCTGCTCCAGATGCGCGGCGCGGAAGTTTTTCTGGTGGCGATGGCGCGGGCGGCGCGGGCGCGCGCCGGGGCGATGTTCACCCCGGCGGCGGTCAACCAGATTTGGGAGCTGTACATCGGCGGCGCGCCAAACGCCGGGTCGCTGCCTGCCCATTATCAGGCCGAGAGCATCATCCAGGAGTGGATGCAGCACGGCATTCGGTATCTCAGCCGCGAGGCGCTGGAGCGGCTGCTGGCGCTGGCGGTCGCCCACAAACGTGACGACCTGGCGCTGCAGCTCATTCATCAGGCCAACGAAACAAAAACGCTGCTGCCCTCGCTGGCGCGGGCGCTGGAAGCCAGCCAGCGCGCAACCCACGACATCCTTGATCTGGTCAGCCGCATTACCATCGCCGGAGACATGACGCCGCAGCAGGCTATCGCCACCTATATCACCATGCTGGGCGATCTGGAATGGCGCAAAGAGGCTCTGCCGCTGGCCCAGCAGCTTGCGCGCAGCCTACAGCAGCACCCGGCCATGAGCGTGAGCGACGAGGTTATATGGCACATGCTGGGCCTGGCATCCGAAACCCGCGACGAGCTGACGGCACGGGCAGCCGTCCGGCGGCTGGTAAACAAGCTGGAGATACTCGAAGACGACAGCCAGTTGATCGAAAATCTTAAGCGGCTGGTCGTCCAGGTGGCCTGGAGCGAAACTACGCGCGCATCGCTCACCAACTGGTGGCGCGGTTTCGTGCGCGGCCAGCCCCTGGCGCGCTTGCAGCGGCTGGACAAGGCGCTGGAGGGGCGCCGCAGCCTGGATGAAGAACGCAGCATCGTGCAGACGTTGGTTGCGGTGCGCCGGATGTTAGGCTCTCAGGCGCTGTCCGAGTTCGCCGAGCAGGTAAATACCGCCTTTACGGTTCTGGAAGCCCTGGCCGAATCGTTTGATGGCTGGTCAAAACGCGCCGTCGGCTTCGATGCCGCTGTCGTTCATGCCGAATTGGATGACCGCAGCGGCGAGTTATCCCCCCAGGCGCGGCAGGTGCTTGCCAACAACCTCAAGGAACTGGCGCAGTTGGTCGCCAGCATGGGCGACAACCGCACGCGGGCCGCGCTGATGCGGCGCAGCGACGACCTCGACCGTGATCTGATGTCCGGCGAGCAGCCCCCCCACAGCGCCGTTGATACGATGAAGTGGCTGGCCGGTTATTGGGGCAGGATGCAGACCGCCGAATCCGACGAGGATTCGTAGTTTTATTTCGGCAGTTCCTCCGGCGGAATATCTTTCAGGAAACGATTCTGAAGATCGCGCGGGGAAAGCAGCGGGTCGCTGATGCCCCAGTTCAGGTTGATCTGGGGGTCATTCCAGGCCACGCCGCATTCATCTTTGCCGCCATCGTAGTAGTTGTTGACCATATACATCAGCGTGGCTTCGGTCAGCGCCAAAAAGCCGTGCGCGACGCCGACGGGGATAAAAACGCCCAGGTTGTTTTCCTCGCCGATTTCTAAAATCTGGGTCGCCATATAGGTGGGCGACGAAGGGCGCAAGTCTACCATCCCGGCGCGGATGCGGCCTTTCGGCACATACCAGTAATCTATCTGGAGATGGTGATAATGCAGGCCGCGCAGGACGCCAGGGCGGCTGTCGGAACGGTTGCCCTGTAAACATTCCCAGTTCACCCAGGGGAACCAGGAGCGGCGGAATGTCTCCATAAAACGCCCGCGTTCGTCTTCAAAGACTCGAATCGGGACGGTATAAACGCCCTCGATCAACTGCGATGCCTGAACCGGCGGTGCGATCTGCATGGTCTGGTCTTTCATCACCATTCGTATATCGTCTCCACAAATTACCCTGCTTTGATGCAGGCTGGCTGTTTTGATTCAAAACGCCAACCCTTGCCCGCGCCTAAACTATCCCGGCGGGGGCAGTCTGGCCGCGCTGCCCAGGATGCGCTGAAACTCCTTCACCCACTTAAGCGCATCGGCGCGGCGGCGCTCGTCCACGTTGGCAAAAGCGGCGGCGGCCTGCTCCATAAAACGTTGGGCAGCGGCGTTGTCGCCGGTGCGGTGAAAACACAGCGCCAGGTAATAAAGCGTTTCCGGGCGTTTGGGGTCGCTGCGATAAGCATCGGTGAAGTGCGCCAGCGCCTCCTGCCAGTTGCGATCTTTGTAGGCGATCACCCCGCGCCCATAATGCGCCAGCATCTCGAAGCGGTGCAGCTTAAGCGCCTGCTCAAAATCGGCCTGTGCCTTGTCCAGCACGCCGTCCTCCAGGTAAAAAAAGCCGCGCGCCGCCCAGTATTCGGAACGGCCAGGCAGCAGAGCGATGGCATCGTCCATGTTCAGGATAGCATCGTCCAGGCGCTTTTTCTGGTAGGCTTCCAGCGCCAGCCGATAATATTCGTCGGCCTCGTAGCGAGACAGGCCCAGACGCCGGTTGATAATAGACATGTTTAACCCACCGGTCGGGTAAAGTATTTGCCATCACCGCCTTCGGCCACCCAGCCCTGGACGGCGTTGATGCCGAAAATCACCCTGAACCAGGCGAAGCCGTCCACACATTCCGGCCCGGTCAGGACGCGGAAGGCCTGGCGCGGCGCGATCTGGCCGATGATCGGCTCGGACAGCCCTGCCCCGGAGCGCACGTTCAGCGCCGACTCGTCATCAGCCGTCACTTCGCCGCGCGTGCCGGGATACAACCGCGACTCCAGGGTGTTCGGGCAGGATACAATACCATCGGCAGGGGGCGCGCCGCTGGGCTGGCGGGGCAGGCCGAACAACTGGCGTTCCTCGTCGGTGAGGGGACGCGCCTCGCAGCAGCCCTCGGCGAAAGCGATCAGGTTGCGGACATTCGTCCAGGTCTGCCACAGGCGCACGCTGCCATCCTGGCTGACGGTGGCAACATTTTCGCCGGACGGCGACCAATCGGCGCTGTAAACAATATCGGCATGGCCGGTCAGGTTCAGCATCAGCGCGCCGGTGTTGATGTCCCACAGCCGGGCGGTGTTATCGCGGCTGGTGGTGACGATTCGTTTGCCGTCCGGCGACCAGGCCGTACCGACAACATCATCGGTATGGCCGAACAGGGTATAAAGCAGCTCACCCGTATCGGCGTTCCAGATGCGGGCGGTATCGTCGGCGCTGGCTGTCACCACGCGGCGGCTGTCCGGCGACCAAGCCACCCGCGTAACCGAGCCGATGTGCGCGGCCAGATAAAAGGCCGAATAACCGGTATCGGCGTTCCAGATGCGCGCGGTGCGGTCGCTGCTGGCGGTAGCGATGCGCCGGCCATCCGGCGACCAGACGGCGCGGTGAACCATCCGGTCGTGGCCGACTAGAATCCGCAGCAGGCTGCCGGTGTCGGCATCCCAGATGCGCGCGGTTAAATCGCTGCTGGCCGTCACCAGGCGCTCCCCGTCCGGCGACCAGTCCACGCTGTTTACATCGCCGGTATGCCCGCGCAGGACGGCGATTTGTAACCCGGAAGAAGCATCCCAGATGACAGCGGTATCGTCACTGCTGGCCGTCGCTATCCGTCTTCCGTCCGGCGACCAGACGGCCAGCAACACGTCTTCCTGGTGGCCGGACAGCGTAAACAGCGGCGTGCCGGAAGCCGCATCCCAGATGATGGCGGTATCGTCGCTGCTGGCCGTCGCTATCCGTCTTCCGTCCGGCGACCAGAGCGCGCGGTTGACCGGCCCCCGGTGGCGCAGGATGAGCAGCGGGTCGCCGCCGGCGTTCCACACGCGGGCGGTATTATCGGCGCTGGCCGTCACCAGGCGCGTCCCATCCGGCGACCAAGCCGCTGAATAAACGGCGCCGTTGTGCTGGTTAAGCGTGCGCTGCGCCAGCTGGCTCTGAACAGCCTGCACCAGCGCGCGCTCGATCTGGGTGGTATAAACATAGTTCCGCAGGGCTTCCAGCGCCAGCAGCACCGCCCGCTCCGGGCGAGGGCCGCTGCGCTCGGCCTGCGACTGGCCGGCCAGCGCGAGTGACTGCGCGCGGTCACGCTCGCGGGCGACGGCGGTGGCCTGTGCCTGCGCGAGATTACGCTGGCGCTCGGCTTCGCCCTGGGCGGCGGCGGCAATGGCCGCCTGCGTCTGCGCGAACTGGGCCTGAACCTCGGCTTCACCCTGGGCGGCAGTAGCGATAGCGGCCTGCGTCCGGGCGATTTCCGCCTGAACCTCGGCTTCGCCCTGGGCGGCGGCGGCAATGGCCGCCTGCGTCTGCGCGATCCGCGCCTGATCTTCGGCCTCCGCCTGGGCGTCTACGGCGGTGGCGGCGCTTTGATCGGCCAGATTACGCTGGAAATTGGCTTCGCCGAATAATGCCAGGGAGATAACGGCCAGCGCGATAGAAACCACCAGCGCCACCGATACACCGGCCAGCAGCGAACGCTGGCGGCGCGTTTCGGCAGTGCGGCTGACGGCCAGGAACTCGGCGTGCAGGGGCAGCGGCGCCGGCTCCTTGCTGACGGCCTGCGCCAGCCATTTTTCGGCGTCACGCAGATCGTCGCCCCGCAGCAGCAGGCTGGGATTCTGGCCGTTGTTGTTCCATTCCCTGGCGCGCACCAGCAGGCGGGTATGCTGCCGCACGTAACCCAGGTCAGTATTAAATGCATTAACCAGCGACCCAAAGGCAGCCTCAAAATCGTCGCTCTCGCGGAAAAATATCCAGTTGTGCGAACTGATGATTGGGTGCATCAGCTTGCGGTCGGCGGCCTCGGTGATCTCCCGGTGCAGAATCGGGATGATACGTTTGTTATTGGCGACGGCGTGTTCGATCTCCTGGCGACAGATGTCGGAGCGCACCGAATCCGGCGAGATGACAAAAACGAAAGCATCCGCCGCTTCGATGCCGGCCTGCACCTCGCGCCACCAGTCGGCGGTGAGGGGAATATCCTCCCAATCCACCCAGGTATCACGCTGCTGCTGCGACAGCGCGGCGTGCAGGCGGCGCACGAAATCCACATCTTTGCGCGAATAAGAGATAAAAACATCCGACATCCAGCACCGCCCTTAACACGCTCCGATATATATATAAAGGCCATTATAATATGGCGCGGGCGGCCTCACAAACGTGGACTTAAGGCGCGGGGTTAGGAAATTCGTTTGATCGGCAGGCGAACGCTGAACGTCGTGCCGACGCCGACCTGGCTTTCGACGCTAATGCTGCCGCCGTGCCGTTCGACCGCCTGCCGGGTGATCGCCAATCCCAGGCCGGTGCCTTGAATCTGGCCGACATTGGAAGCGCGATGGAAGGGTTCAAACAATCGGCGCTGGTCATCTTCGGGGATGCCGATACCCTGATCGCTGACGCGAATGATGGCCGTGTCATCTTCGCAGGCCAGTTCAACGCTGATCGGCGCGCCTTCCGGCGAGTATTTGATGGCATTGGTCAGCAGGTTGGTGATCGCTCGCCGCAGCAGTTTAACATCCACATCGGCTTCCACACGCCGCCCCGTGCCGGAAAACTCGATGCAGCAGGTCATCCGGTAAGCAAGCTGGATTTCCTCGATGATGTCCCGGCAGTAGGTTTCCAGATCAATCGTTTCGGGATAAAACTCGGCGCCGGTGAAATCCGACTTGCTGATGGTCATCACGTCGTTAATCATCTCGGCCAGATGTTCGGTCTGCGTTTCGATGACCTCGTAGGATTCGCGCTTCTCCTGTTCGGTCATGCGATCGCCATAGGCTTTTAACATGCTGTTCGCCAGCCGAATCGCGCCCAGGGGGGTGCGGAGTTCGTGCGACATCATGGAGATGAAGCGGTTTTTTAACTCGCGCAGTTCGCGTTCGTTATCAAGCTGCATGTTAAGGCGCTGTTTTTCGAGAAGCTGCCCTTCCAGATATTTCCGCTCGGTGAAATCCTGGACGACGCCGGTGAACAGGCGTCTGTCATCCAGCCGAAGCTGGCTGACGGCGAAATAAATGGGAAACGGCGTGCCATCCCTGCGCCGCCCGACGACTTCATCCCCCAGGCGGCCAATCTTCTCGACAAAATCCGCCAGCGCGTGTTCATCAGCCTGGTTTTCCAGGTCAGGCACCAGACAGCCGATAGACTGGCCGATCAGTTCATCGGGTCGGTAGCCGAAGATGGCCGCGCCCGCCGGATTGACGGATTCGATCCAGCCAAACCGATCAAAGGTGATGATGCCGTCTACCAGATTATTCAGAATGGTTTCCAACCGCTGTTTGCTGTTTTGCAGTTCCACCTGCACGCGCTTGATTTCGGTCACGTTCTGGTGGGCGACGATCAAACGGCGGTAGTCCCGCCACTCAAAAGTCGTGATCTGGATGACAAACCAGCGCCGTTCGGCGGGGCTGTGGCAGGGATATTCGAGATCAAACTGCGGCAGAGAACTTGCCAGCACCCGGCGGATGCCCTGCGCGACGGCCAGCGCGTCGGGTGTGGCAGCGCGGTCGCATACGGCCAGGTAGTTCGTACCGACGCCATAATGACTGTCGGTGAAGCCGTTGTTTTCGGCAAACTGCCGCCACGCCTGATTGACGTGGATGATCGTTCCGGTTTCGTCAAGGATGGCGATATGGGCAGTCAAGCCATCTAAAGCGGCTTTGACAAAGTTTTCCGCCTCGACCAGGATGGGCAAATCGTCAACACTGGCCGGGCCGAGCAAAGAATTCACAGGCGCTCCCAGAATTTTTCAGACAATATTTTTTATTATAGCCCGTTTGCGCCACCAGCGGCAGAGCAGGCGCAATTTTCTTATCTTTTTCTGGTAGACGGCGCAAACATTATCTGCTATAATTAGAACAAATGTTTAGCGAGGTGGGATAATGAAGCCGAAGAACATCAAACGACTTCAGGAACGGGGGAAAGACCTGCGGGCTTACATCCTCAATCCCAATCTGGTTGTGGTGGAAAGCGTCTCGCATCCGCTGGCGAATCATGTTGTCACCGTCAAATACCTGCGGGATGACCGGATTTACGCCCGCTGCACCTGCCCCTGGGCAATCAACGGCGGCGTGGCCTGCTCACACGTCATCGCCGCGCTGGAACACCTGGCCGAAGTACGCGGGCGCAAGTTAAGCTTCTGGACGAACCAGGCGGACGCGCAACGCCAGAAACACCGGTTGTTCTACCTGACCGGCGGCCAGCGCGACGACGGCATCTGGATTACCAGCCGCCCCGCCCGGTGTGGCAAACGCCGCCATGTGATAGATGAAGCAGCCTGAACGCGGCTAACGCCCCCTGCGCCGGGCTTCGTCCTGCTGCGCCAGCAGCTCCTCGAACGAAACCGGCTCGTTTTCGACGGTTTCCAGCCGGTTTCGTAATTCGGCCAGTTCGTATTCATCGAGCGTGTTTATCACCACGTCCACCCGGCTGTTGGCTTCGCCGCGTTTGGCTTTATCCGCCCGCGCGACTTTTCGCGCCTGCGGTTCGGATTCCGCGCCGGCATTACGCCAGATAAAAAAGGTGCTGACCACCGCCGCCAGAGTCACGATAAAGGCCAGCAGGATCATCGGCCCCATGCGGGCGTCAAACTGCTGATTTATGCCGGCGATGACCTGGCTCATTAAATCCTGGGCGATTCCCTGTGCCTGGCTCACCATCTGCTGCCAGCGGTCCCAATCAACGTCGGTGAAGCCGCCCCCAGGAGTGACCGGGTAAATCGGCCACAGGCCGGTGAAGTCCGCCGTCACCCGCACAAAACGGTCGAAGATATTGTTCATCATCACGGCAAAGGCGATCCAGATGGCCGCCGTTGAAAATAAACGCTCGCGCCCCCGCATGAACGAATCCTCCGTTATTCCCTTAAACAACCGCCACAGCCAGCGAACAGGATAAAACAGCCGCCCAAAAATCGCACGGAAAAACCGCCGGAGCGCGCGGAACATGCTTTAGTACCCCCGCGTGCGGCGGTCTTCGTCCTGCACCAGTTCTTCCAGGGTCAGTAGTTCGCCATCTGTTTCGGCCAGACGCGCCCGCAGTTCGGCCAGCTCAGCCTCATTTAGCCGCTCCAGCACCCGGTCAACCCGCCCCCGGCGTTTGGCTTTTTCCGCCTCGGCCAGGCGGTCGGCCTGGCTGTTCCCCATCTGGCTGAACCAGACCACCGCCGTCACGCCCACCCCCGAACCGATGGTGAGCGCGGCCATCCAGAAGTCCAGGGCGTTGTTGACGACCATCGCCACCAGGATGATCGTCAGCGCCGTCCAGATCACCGCCGTCGAAATCAAGCGCGTCAGGTTGTTGTCCATAGTCTAATATTCCCTTCGTCCCAGCCTATTTTGCCCGCCGGCGTTCGGTCAGCAGATCATCCAGCGTCACCTGCTCCCCGTCGCTTTCGATCAGCCGTGACCGCAGTTCGGTCAGTTCATCCTCGTTCAGCCTGTCGAGCATCTGGTCAAGACGGCCCCGGCGTTTGGCTTTTTCGGCCTGGTCTTTGCCGGCCTCCTTGCCGCTCTCCCAGATCACGATGGTTGCCATCATCCCCGCGCCGATCGCCACCGCCGCCATGATAAAATCCACCTGCGTGCCGGTGAGCATGGCCGTCACGCCCAGGATCGCCAGGGCAGCCCAAATGGTCACGGTCGAAAGCGTCCGCGATAGATTGTTACTATCCATAATGCAAAACCCCTTCTCTAAACGCCGCGCCGTAATTATAGTACGCACAGGGCGGAGAAGGGGTTGCAGATGAGCGAAAATCGGTGTGTGGTCAGCCGCTTTGAGACAGGCGTGGGTCGCCGGAAGCCACCTGGATGACTGCCGCCCAGGGCTGGTAATGGGTATAGATGGTATCGCGGCGAATTTCCTGGCCGCTGGCGTCTAGGATGATGCGTACCCAGGTTACATCCGCCCCTTCTTTAGCCCAGTCCACCTGGAGCGACTGCCCCGGCGCGAGTTCGGCATTGGCCTCGTAAACCGTCGCCGGCGGGGATGACAGATTGCGAATGTCCGGCCCCTGCATCACCACCTGCCGGCCCGGATTGGTGCTGTACAGGCGGAACTGAATAGCATTGCTGCCGGGGAAAACCGACGTTTCGATCAGCAGATGATATGGTGTATCGTTCAGGAATTTAAAGTCCGCCGTCGGCTGGTAGATGGCGGCATCCAGGCCGGGCGGGAAGTTATTCTGCTCGTAAAAACCAACCCGGTAGCCATGTGAATAACGCTCGGTGATGGGGAAACCGGCGGCCAGCGCCGCGCGATAGACGGTGGTGCTGACCTGGCACACGCCGCCGCCCACGCCGTCCACCGTGCGCCCGCCGTAGATAACTTTACCCTGGACGAAACCGCTTTCCAGGCTGATGTCGCCCAGGTGCGTATTAAACGAAAACACCTCGCCGGGGCCGATGATAAGGCCGTCGAAGCGCGAAATAGCCTCGAAGATATTATCCTTGCGGGACTGGGTTGAACCGGTGTAGTAGGTGGTTGCCTCCCCCACCAGTTCGGTAATGCCCAGTTCGGCAGCGGTTAAACCTTCGTGATAGGTCGGCAGCGTATAAGTGAAGGCCATCGGCGCGATGCGGTTGGCGGGGTCGAAGATGGCGGTTTCCAGCCGACGCAGGGTTTCGTCCACATCCAGGGCGCGCCCATTAAGCGCCGCCTGAATAACCTCAAGCTGGCGCGTATCCTCGTTAAAGTGGAAACGCGCATTCCGGGTCGAGCTGACCAAACCCGGCGCGAGTCCTTCTAAATAACTGCGGAAGGCCGCGACGTTCACGCCCAGGTCGTACCGCCGCGCGCCGTTCGCATCCGGCTCAACGCGCACTTCCAGCAGCGCGGCGATCTGCTCGACGGTGGCCGTCCAGGGGCCAAGCGTGCCGCCCTGGGGGTTATCCGCCACCAGCGTAACCGGCCCGCTGAGGGCGGCGCGCGCCCTGGCGGCAGCGGCTTCGGCATCCCAGATCAGCGGTGGGGTTTCGTTGACTACCAGCGGGATTTCCGCGCCGGTATCCAGCCGGCGGACGGCGGCTTCCAGGCGTTCCAGCGTCGCGCCAATGTCCAGCGCGCGTCCGTTCTGGGCGGGCGTGGTCGCTACCAGTGTGCCGTTGATGAGCAGCGCCGCGTCTTTCGGCGGCTGGTTGATCTCTTGGGCGATGGCCGCCAGGCGCATGAACGTTTGCCCCTGGTCATAACGCACGACCGGGGCGATGCTGCGCCCATTCAACCAGATGCTGGCCTGCGAAACCAGATTGGCGGTCAGGCTGCCGCCGTGTCCGGCATTGTAAGCATCGGCGGCAGTTGCCTCGGCATCGAAGGTCACGCCCAGTTCGGCGGCGCTGACCTGCCAGAAGCGGTCGCCGTAGCGAAAAGTGAACACCGCCTGATCGGCATAGGTAAACCGCTGCCGCAGCGCCGCCTGCGCCTCGGCGGTCGTTAAACCGCTCAAGTTCACACCCAACGCCGAAACGCCCGGCACAATGCGGTCGCTGTAAGTGAACCAGAAGACCATCACCAGGGCGACCAGGGCAGCCACCGTCAGCACGCCGCCGCTGACCACCAGCACCGGCAGGCGCATCAACCAGGGGTTAACCGGACGCCGATGGGCCGGGTAATACTCAGGCGTTTGCATCAGCCTCCCTTTTCGTATGCCTCAACAATCTTGAGCGCCTTATTATACTCGTCTGACCCTTCGGCGGCGGTGTCCAGCACTTTCGAGGCTTCTAAATACTGCTCCATTGTGATGACCTGATCTTTCTGGCGCTTTTTTTCATGAATTTCGGCGTCCAATGTGGCACGTTCCTCGGCGGTCATAGGGCCGGACGACTGAATGGCCTGGTTAATTTCGTCTTCGCTCAGGGTATCTTGTTTTGCCAGCAGGGCTTTCAGTTTATCGAAAGTTTCGGACATCAGGAACCTCCGACAGGTGAGGAAAAATAAACTGTTCTATTCTACCATCAATCCTCAGAGATTCGATTTTAAATTCCATCCAGGACTTTTGGCTTACCCTGGCGGCGTCTCCGGCAGGCGCGGGGGATAAAGCGGGAAAATGAGGGGGTCGGGCAGCGCGTCAAGCGCCGCTGCGCCAAGCCGGACGCTGTTCACGGTCATGCTGCCCAGGATGGCGGGCAGCATCGCCCGGATGCGAGTCGATTCGCTGACGGGCGAGCTGATGTTACACACTACCATCTGCCGTGCGCCGGGCAAAACCAGGGCGATGAGCATGGTCATATTGCCATCGCCGTTATTGGACAGGTAATAAGCGGCGTCGTGCTGCTCCCAGGCGAAGCCATATGGCTCCTCAACGTGGGCGCGTCCCATGTATTTTTGGTCGTGGACGATCTGTTCCAGGATAGACCAAGCCGCGTTCTGGCCGTCAGGAATTTGAAAGCCGGCGGCGGAATGTACGAAGATATGCACCTGGATGCCGGGCATGGCGCTGCCGCCGGAAGCAATCGAGCCGAAACGTTCCGCCAGCAAAATGCCGTCATCCATCTTCTGAACTTCCCAACCGCGCGGTTTTTCGATGCCGATCAGGACGCCTCCCACTTCCTGCTCGACCCATTCAGCGGGGGTTGGCTCAACGGTCGCCTCCGGCGAAGGAGGCTGGCTGGCCGCAGCCGTTGGCGAATCGGTTCTTGACGACAGCGGGGCCTGACAGCCGCTCAGGATCAGGCCAATCCATAACAATACAAGGCAGCGTACAATCAACGTTGAATACCCAGGCACTTATCCGATGGGCTGATAAATTCATGGTATCATGTACCGGGTATCAGTGGTAGAAACGCTAAACAATCTCTCAGCAAAAGGCCGTCAGTTTCGCTTTAACCGGCGCTTCATCAGCCCCGCCAGCCAGTACAGCTCTTCAATTCGCAGCAGCGCCGAGAGGCCCAGAAAAACGATGAAACTCACGCCCCCGGCCACGCTGACCAGCGCCATTTCGTGCAGCAGCGTGGCCGCGCCAAGCGTCCGCTCCACAAGCGGCAGGACGGCAGCGGCGGCCAGCCCCATCACCCCGGAGGCCAGACCGGTTTTGAGGATGGTTCGCCATAACCGCTGGTGGCCCAGGCCGCGCATCCGGCGCACCAGCAAAAAGGCCGATACCAGCGCGTGAACGATGTGTTTCACGCTGTCGGCGATCATCAGGCTGAACAGGCCATAACGCGGGAACAGGGCCAGCGCCGCCAGCATGTAGACCATCAGGCTGAGCAGCCCGACCAGCGCCGGAGTGAGCGTATCCTGCCGCGCATAAAAGGCGTATACCAGCAGCAAATCCACCGCCGCGAAGGGCAGACCGACCAGATACAGGCGCAGCGCCAGGGCGGTCATGGCTGTATCGTGGGCGGTGAACGCGCCGTGCTGGAACAGCAGCGCCACAATCGGCGTCGCCAGCGCGAACAATCCGACCGCCGCCGGCAGAATCAACGTGATCGCCAGCCGCAGCCCCAGGCCAAGTGTATCCTTAAAGGCCCGGTCGCCCTCCAGGTTGACCAGCGCCGCCTGCCGCGCCAGCGTGGGCAGAATGGCAATGCTGATGGCCGTCGCCACTAACCCTTGCGGAAACTGGATGAGTGTGGTCGCCCAGTTCATATAACCGATGCTGCCTTCGCCGGTCTGGCTGGCGAGGTTATAGCTGAAAGTGCGAATCACCAGCGTATCCAGGATGAGCGAAAACATCACCGGGGCATAAAGCAGCGCGATCTGCCGGATGGCGGGATGATTCCAGCGCAGCGTGAGATGAACTCGCGCGCCGCGCATCCCTGGCAGCTGCAGCGCCAGCTGCGCCAGCGAGCCGACCAGCCAGCCGATAGTAGCGGCGACGATGCCTTCGGCGGGGCGGGCAATCAACCATTGAATGGACAGGTTCGGCCCGATGACCGGCTGGATTTGCAGCGGCGGCGCAAAAACCAGCATGGTGATGACAATCGCGCCGTTAAAAACGGCCACCGCAAAGGCCGGCCAGGTGAACTCTCGCAGCGCGTACAGCGTGCCGCTGAGGACGGCAAACAGCCCCAGGAAAACCAGTGCCGGGGCGGTCAGTCGCAGCAAATCGGTCGCCAGCCGCCAGGTGGCCGGGTCGAAACCGCCGCCGACCAGCCGCACGATCTGCGGCGCGAACAGTTCGATCACCAACACCATCAGCGCCAGCGCCACCGCCACCAGACTGAGCAGCACCGAAACCAACCGCCACAGCGCGTCGCGCCCCTCGCGGGCGGCAACCTCGCTTAAAACCGGGATGAGCGCGCTGTTGACATGCCCGCCGATCAGCAGATCGTAGAGCGCCTTCGGCACGATGATCGCCACATTGAAGGCGTCCACCGCCCGTGTTGCGCCGAACAGGTTCGTCAGCGCGATTTCACGCGCCAGCCCCAACACGCGGCTGGTGATGTTCCCCAGCGCCATTACCCCGGTGGCGCGGGCGACCCCGGCGTTGGTTTCCGCCTGGCTCAACTCAGCCTCGGCAGGCAGGCTGTCCGTCGCCATGTATCATCCTCATTTTGCCGACAAACAGCCGTTAAGCATAGCACAATGGGCGTGGTTCGCCAGATGCAGGTGAGAATACGACGGTTGAGCGCCTGTTAAGCGGCAGACAAAAAGGCGAGTGCCGGCGCTGGCCCACACTCGCCCCTGAACAACTCCACCGGTTCAAAAAGTCGGCGATTTCGCTTATCCCTCCGGGTACTCGCCTCCGAACTGGTTGAAACGGTTGGCAACCGGCACGTTATAGGCGATGTTTTCGATCTGCCATGACGCCCAGGGTGGGTCGTCCTGCCACTGCGTTTCGGCGCGCACCGGGACGAGCAGGCCGTTGATTTCGCCCCATTCCAGGATGTAGTTTTTCCAGGGAACGCGCTCTGGGAAATCGCCATAGCGCAGCGTGCTGAGGCTGGACATCAGCCCGGTTTCCGGGTCGAAACGCAGCGTGAACATTTCTTCTTCGGCGGCGTTGGGGATGATGAGGCGCGCGGTCGTGTCGTCTACAGCTTCCCAACGCACGCGCGGGTCGGTGAACGGCACCGACGGCATCCACACCAGCGCCTCTGACCAGAAGCCCTGGTTGGCGGCGCTGTCGGTATGCGGGTCGTTTTCGATATGCTGGCCGGGGATGTCCATAATCGCCTTGCCATCGAGATACCGCTCGTTGATGGCGATAACCGGAAGGCCAAACCAGGTGATCTGGAAGTAGTGGTAATAGTCCCCTTTGGCATCGTAGCTGATTTTGATCCGCGCGTTCAGCGTCAGGCCGTTGCGTTTGATGCTGGCGCGGCCAGCAACAACGCCGCTTTCGACTACCGGCACGCGGTCGCCGCCAAAAACCGCCCGCGCATGGCGCTGCACCGGGGCGGGCAGGTCTGCCGGCAGTTCAACCGTCCCCAGGTCACGGCTCTTAAGATCGAACTTGAAGCCGGAAGCAGCGGCTTGCAGCCCGGCCCAGCCGATTCCTACCAGCAGGCCGATGATACCGATCAGAACCAGGAAAATTTTGATAACCATTTCAGTTTCCCTCCGATGAGCGTTTGAGCGTACCCTGGATGAAAATATCGGCCATTTGATCGCGCAGCGTCTCCGCCGGCATGTCCGGCGACAGGCCGGTTTGAAAGACCAACGGAACAATCAGCGACGACGAAAACAGCGCGTCGAAAGTCTGCGCCAACGCCTCCGGCAGCAGCTCGTCGCGCACAACCCCGGCTTCAATCTGCCGCCGGAAATAATCCGCAAACAGCGCCGCATTCTGGCGCGCGCCTTCCAGGGCCGCCTGGCGGATTTCCGGCACATCCAGCGCATCGCAGAGCATGATCCGCAGCAGTTGAAAATTCTCGATGGTGGACTGCATGGCGGCCCGCGCCATAAAACGAACGTCGTCCGGGTACGAGCCGGTGAGGTTCTGCTCGAACGTGCCGGGGA
Organism: Chloroflexota bacterium; assembly: GCA_014338005.1. Taxonomy (GTDB): domain Bacteria; phylum Chloroflexota; class Anaerolineae; order Aggregatilineales; family Phototrophicaceae; genus CFX2. Next base: position 24,084 of record QUBZ01000037.1, read on the forward strand.
AACCCTGGGCGTTGAATTGTTCCACGAAAGCGCGTAGTAAGTTCTGTTTACTGCTAAAGTGCCGGAACAGCGTCACTTCGTTAACGCCGGCTGCCGCCGCGATAGCGCGGGTGGTGGTGCGAGCGTATCCCTGTTCGGCGAACAGCCGGCCCGCCGCCTTCAGAATACGTTCGCGTGTATCGGTGTCCATCCTGCCTCCTGATGTAAGCAAGTAAGCACTTACATACATCAATGTAGAGCAGGAGAGCCATGCAAGCAAGTGATTACTTGCATAACCTGGAGGTGATGTTTGTCAGGTGGAGGTTCTGGCTCAGCCCATCAGCAGGCTGCCGCGCATCTCCATCGGCAGCGAAAACACATACCCGGCGGCGAAGGCCAGCGCCAGCAGCAGCAGCGCCCAGGGCAGCAGTCCCGGCACGGCATCCCGGCGGTACAGCCGCATGGCCGTCCGGTTAGCAAGCGCCAGACTCCACAGGAAACCCAGCACCAGCCCGGCCCCCTGCACCAGCCCGATCAGGACAGCATCCGCCGCACTGCTAAAAGCCGCCCAATCGCCCGGCTGCCCCAGGAACTCCTGAATGACCGGGATGATGGTCAGCGGCGCGATCAAAAAGTGGAAGCCGTAATGGGCGAACCAGATGCCAAAACCGAGCGGCACGAAAGCCGGGGCAAAAGCGGCGACGGTGTGCCGCAGCGACAGCTTCGTTCGAGTCAGCGCGCGGCTGAGCGCCCCCGCCAGCACTGCCAGCGCAAACGGCAGCAGCAGCCCCCCTACCCCGAAGATCAGCCCGATCAGCAGCCATTCGCTCTGAATGCCGAGGGTTTTGATGAGAGTGCGCTGGAGTTCGTAAACCGGCGGCACCATGCCAAAGGCGTTCACCAGGCCCAACGCCGCCAGCGAAATCGCCAGCAGCGACACGTCCCAGCGTTTCGGCCAGGCTTCCGGGTTAAGCAGTTCGCGCCCCGGCTGGCGGATGAACAGGCCGACGTTGCCATGCGGGCAGGCGCGAGCGCAGTCCAGGCACATCGTACAGTCCAGGTTGCTTTCGATCTGGGGGGCAAACAGCAGCGTGCCGCAGCCCGGCGTTCCCTGCGGCCCATGCCTCACTTCGCGCTGCCCGCCGGGGATGTCCTCCAGGCGAACGAGCGGCGTCGGGCTGTAGCTGCCGTTGATGCACTCTTTACCGGCGCAAGCCCGGCACACGTCCGGGTCGTGGATGCCGATCTGGGTAGGCGAAAGGGTGGAATAGACGAAATTAAACGTTCCCAGCGGGCAGACGTACTTGCAGAAGGCCGACTCGGTGAACACGACTTCCAGCACGAACGAGGCCACAAAGTAGGCGACGATCAGCCAGGCCGTGAGCGCCGGGCTGGCCCACAGGTCGAGCGCCTCATAAGTCACAAACAGCAGGAATAACGAGGCGATGGCGACCCACTTGTTCCGCAGCCGCCGGGGGAAGCGCCGCCCGCGCACACTCAGCCGCTTTGCCAGCGTGCGCGGCAGCGTAAACGGGCAGCCCATACAGAACAGGTTGCCCGCCAGCAGCAGCACCAACACGGCGAACCCCCTAAAATGCACCCAGGGTATGACCGTCGCCAGATTGCGGGCGGCCAGCTGCGGGCCGGTAAAACCGTCAATGACCAGCAGGACGGCAGCCGCCAGCAGCGGAATTTGCAGCGCCAGCCGTCCCCATCGCCGGCGCAGCAGCCCGATCAGCGGCAGCCGCAGGGCATCGAGTCGGGTATGTGTCACGGCGCGTCTCTCATGCGGCGCTGTTATCATGAACCTGCACCGGAAACGGATACGTCAAAGCGTTGGGTCACGGTTGAGCCATCCGGCAGCGTGATCGTCAGTTCGACGAACCAATCGCCGCTCATCGTCCACTCAAACGGGATGCGGTAGCGGCCATCCTGCCCGCCTTCCGCTTCCGCCAGCACAGGAGCCATGCCGGCATGGCTCATATCCCCGCGCGCGCCGATTTTCGCGCCGTCCACCGGCCGGCCGCTGGCATCAGTGAGCGTGACGATCAAAGCCGCTTCGCCCACCCGCGCCGGGTCGGGGTCAACGGCCATTTCGATAGACAGGTTTTCGACAGGCGTGGGCGTGACGGCCTGCCCCCGGCAGCCCGCCGCAGCAAGCAGCAGCAGTCCCGCAGCCATCAGTCGGAAAAAATACAAAATGCGACACTCCTTTTTATGAGGTTTGACAACCGCCATCAGACCGAGACCGACACCGGCAGGCCGGTTTCGGCGCTTTCGACAGCCGCAAAGACCATCGCCAGCGATTTGATGTTATCGCTGCAAATCGTCTCCGGCTGTGTTCCGGCCTGGATACACTGCACAAACTCGCGGATGATACCGGCGTGGCCGCCGGTTTTTGCGCCGGGCGGCAGCGGCGGAATGATCGCATCGCGGACGGTCGAGAGGAAACCGCCGCTTTCGGTCACAACCTGCGCCTGCATCCGCTCGTCGCCCGGCCAGCGCGCGCTGCCCTGCCGACCGATGAAGCGCCACTCGCTTTCCCAGGTGGTCGGCAGCCCTTCGGCACACCAGCTCCCCCGGTAAGTGTAGACGATGCCGCCGGTCATCTCGAACACGGCGACAGCAGACGCGCCGTGTTCGTACCACGAGCCGGGCGGATTCCACTCCTTGCAGTAAACCGAAACCGGGTCGGCCCCCGTGAGCAGCCGCGCGGCGTCGAAAGTGTGAATCGCCATATCCAGCAGCAAGACGTGTTCCATGCGATCGCGGAAGCCGCCGAAGTGCGCGCCGATGAAAAAATCGCTGTGAACGGTGGTGATCGGCCCAATTTCGCCGGAATCCAGAAACGCCTTCAGGCGGCGGATGTTCGGGTCGTAGCGCCGGTTTTGAATGACGGCGTACAGACGGCCCGCCTCGGACGCGGCGGCGACCATCCTGCGAGCATTTTCCAGCGAGTCGGCCATCGGCTTCTCGCCCAAGACGTGGCAGCCGTAATGCAGTGCCGTCAGCGTCACAGGCATGTGCGCTTCCGGCACGGTGCAGTCGAAAACGATGTCCGGGCGTGTCCGGTCAAGTGTGTTTTCGAGGTCGGCGCTGACCACAGCGGTCGGGCTGCCATATTCCGCCGCGCGCTGCCGGGCGGCGTCTTCAACCACATCCACAAAGCCGGTCAGTTCCAGGTAAGGTATATCTTTAGCGGCGGCAGTCCAGGCGCGGCTCATCGAGCCGCAGCCGACCAGGACGGCTTTTAACGGTGTTATCATGGATTTTCATCCTTACAATTGGCGGCGAACCGTGTCTACTATCGCGCGGCGGGGGCGTGGTGTCAAGCAGTCGGTTATAATAAAAACGGATAGAAAGGGATGGAGAGATGGTCGTACAAGAGCGGATTCGTGTCCCGATTGAAACGTTTGAGCAGTTCATCAACCTGCCGGAAAAAGCCGACCGGCTGTTTGAATACATCGGGGGGGAAATTGTCGAAGTGCCGTCCAATCCATATTCATCAAAAATTGCCATGCTGATTGTCGGCGCGCTGCTCAACTATTTACAGCAGAACAACATCGGCCATGTAACCGGCGAGGTAGGCGGGTATCGCATCTCCGGCGAGCGGTACGCGCCGGATGTGGCTTTCATTTCCTATGCGCGCCAGCCGGGACTGCCCTACCACGAACAGTATAACCCCAACCCGCCGGAACTGGCCGTCGAAGTTCTGTCGCCCTCCGACACCGATGACCGCCTGCGTATCAAAATCGGCAACTACCTGGCCGCCGGCACGGTTCTATGGCTGGTAAACCCGGAGATAAAAGAGGTCGAAGTGTATGCGCCCGGCCAGCCGGTGAAGGTCATCGGCGAAAGCGGCGCGCTGGATGGCGGCGACGTGCTGCCGGGTTTCGCGCTGGCGGTGAAAGCCCTGTTCGGCAGGTAGTCTGTGCCGATTCGTTCTCCCCTGTTACACTATCCCCGTTTGAGACAACCTCGACGGGACTTTTATGGACGCTCTGACGCGCCGGATTCGCCTGCTCACCACGCTGATTTTACTGCTTCTGCCGCTGGTCTTCTTTTACAAGCTGGTTTTCACCGGCATGATCCTGGCGCGCGGCGACGTGTACGCCTACTTTTACCCCTACTGGCAGGCGCGGAACGCCGCCTTAAGCAGCGGGACGCTGCCGCTGTGGTCGCCGGAACTTTTCATGGGCGTGCCGCTGCTGGCGAACAGCCAGGTCGGCACGTTTTACCCACCCAACTGGCCGCTGGTGCCGTTCGACCCGCCGACCGGAGTCGCCATCAGCCTGCTGGCGCACATCACCTGGGCGCTGGCCGGGGCGTATCTGCTGGCGCGGCGAACCGTCCGGCTGGAGCGCGTCCCGGCGCTGCTGGCGGCAGCGATTTTTGCCCTGGGCGGGTACATGGGCGCGAAGGTGGAAAACATCAACCAGCTTCAGGCATTGGCCTGGATGCCCTGGCTGTTCGCCCTGTTCGATGCGGCAGTAGGCCAGGGCGCTGCCCGGTGTTGGGCGCTGCTGCTGGCGGTCGGGCTGGCGCTGCAAACCCTGGCCGGACACCCGCAGACGGTGTTTATTATGGTGGTCGGGCTGGCGGTTTACGGTGCGGTGGCCTCTTTTACCTCATCGGCGCGGCGGGCTTCGTGGCGGACGAGGCTGCGCCCGGCGCTGGTGCTGGCCGCAGCCGGAGGCGGCGCGCTGCTGCTGGCCTCGCCGCAGATCATCCCCATGCTGGAACTGATGGGCGGCTCTAACCGCAGCGGCGGCCTCAATCCGCAGCAAGCAATGGCTTTTTCGCTCAACCCGTTTGTGATCGGGCGCGGCCTGCTGCCCAGCTACGACGGGCTGCTGTTCGGGGAATACGTGGCCTACACCGGCGTGATCGGCCTGGGGCTGGCGATTCTGGGCATCTTCAACCGGATTTCGACAGAGCGCCCCGAAAAGATATACCGTCTGCCCTGGATTGTGCTGGCGGTGGCGGGTTTTGGGCTGGCGCTGGGGCTGTACAACCCGCTGTACTGGACGCTGGCGAACCTGCCTGGTTTCAGCTTCTTCCGCGTGCCGGCGCGCTGGCTGGCGCTGTTCGCGCTGGCCGCCGCCATGCTGGCGGGCATCGGGCTGCAAACGCTGACCGCCGCTCCGCCGCGCCGGCGGTTCATGGTTCTAATCGTGGCGATCGTGGCCGGATTGGGGGCGGCCAGCCGCCTGACCGAGCAGATGGCGGTAGATGTGATCGGCCCGGCGCTACCGACCGAAAAAACCGTGATCGGCTGGACGATCGCACTGACCGTCCTGTTGGCCGCGCTGACCATGCGCCGCGCGTCCTTACGGATCGCCTTCCTGGGCGCGGCGGCGCTGCTGGAGCTGTTCCTGGCCTCGCGGGTGCTGGCGTATAACGAAGTCGTGCCGCCGGATACCTTCCACGCGCAGCGGTTCACCATCAGCCAGCTTCGCGCTTATGCCGACCGGCAAACCCCACCGGGGCGCGTCCTCAGCATCAGCGGTTTATTGTTCGATCCTGGCGACCGGGACAGCCTGATCGCCCGCTACCTCGAGGCCGGCATGTCTGACCTGGCGATTCGTATCGCGCTGGTGGATACCAAAATGCGCGAAACACTGGCCGCCAACCTGCCGCTGGTGTGGGGCGTGCCGAGCGTGGACGGTTTCGACGGCGGGCTGCTGCCGACCGGCTGGTACACCCAGTTCACATCGCTTCTGCTGCCGCCGGGCGAACTGCGGACGATTGACGGGCGGCTGCGCGAAATCCTGGCGAAGCCGGAGTGCCGGGGCGCGTGCATCCCGGACGCGCGCTGGCTGAACCTGACCCACACGCGCTATCTCATCACCGATAAAGTATACGACCTGTGGCACGAGGACGTGGCCTACGATACGCAGTTTGAGATCGCGCTACAGCCGGGCGAAACTACGGCTATTCGCGCCGTGCCGGCCTTCGAGGCCGACGCGCTGAATGTGCTGTATACCTGCCCGGCTGCGGACTGCCGCGCTCTCGCCGCAATTTTTTACGATGCCGAAGGCGAAGTGGCAATGTTGACCGCCGCCGGAGAGTCGGTGGAAGTGGGCGGTTTCCGGCTGGCGCGGCTGGCGCTGCCCCCGGATGATGCAGCGCGCGCGCCCGCCCGCATCACCCTGCGCGCTGGCGAAACACCCGTGACCGTGACCGCCGCGACGTTGGTGGACACCCGCACCGGCGCGTTTACATCGTTAACGCTTGGCTCCTGGCGGCGCGCGCTGTCCAGCGACATCAAACTATACGAAAACCTGGACACGCTGCCCCGCGCTTTTGTTGTGCATCAGGCGCTTTTTGTGCCGGATACCTGGACGGGCAGCGAGGATGCGCTGAACCTGATGCGCGACCCGGCCTTCGATCCGGCGCGAACGGTCATTATTGCCGGTGGTGATGATTCAGCCGCGCCCGCCGCAGAACCGGCGGAAGTCCTGCCGGCGAACGCCAGCATCGAAACTTACACCCCCACCCATATTGAAATCACCGCCAATACCGACACCGGCGGCTGGCTGGTGCTGACGGATGCGTATTTCCCCGGCTGGCAGGCTCAAATCAACGGCCAGGCCGCGCCGGTTTATCGCGCCGACGTGATGTTCCGGGCGGTGCGGCTGCCGGCGGGCAAAAGCCGTGTGGTTTTCACCTTCATCCCCACCGGCTGGCCCTGGATATTCCTGCCCGGCGCGGCGGCCTGGCTGGCGGCGGTGCTGCTGTGGCGCAAAAGGCAGACAACTAAAACTATGTCGCAGATCAGCGCGCTCTATCTACGGCTGCACAATAGGTATGGTATCCAGATTGCCCTCGACCACGCGCAGGTAAGCCGACCATACCCAGCCGGTTGTGCCTTTCCACACCACTTGCCACCACTCGCCGCTGGCCGTCCGGGCCACCACGCCGACCGTTCCGCCCCAGGTAACACGCCCGATCTGCTCTGAATAGATGGTCGGCTGGGCGCGCAGCCGGAGGGTCGAAAACGCCATCGCCACCACGCCAGTTGGGGACGCAGCCGCCGGGTTGCCGGTGAGGGCAAAGCTGCTGATAACCGGCGCGTTAAATTCGTTCTGTGGGATGTACAGGTAATAACCGAGCGCCCAGCCCTGCCGGTCGCTTAATTGCAGCAAAAACCAGCGCGCGTTCTGGTCGCGCCCGATAACCTGATAGGTCTGCCCGCGCAGGATGCTGCCGATGCGATCCGAGTAGACCGACGGCGCGGCGCGCACATTCAATACCGGGGCGCGGATGACCGTCGCCGTGATCGCGCCTTCCGGGATAGGCGGCAGGCCGGTCGGGCCAGGCGTGGGGCTGGGGCCGAGCGTCGGCACGACACCGCCGAAAACCCACTGCACCTGAATCATGGCGATGTCTATGTCTTCAAAATACTCGACCGTGATATTATGTGGCCCGGCGGTCATGGCCCGCACAAAAGTATCGGTAGTCTGCGGCCTGGGGACGAAACGATCGAGCATGATCTGGCCGTCTACAAAAACGCGCACGCCGTCATCCGACGTGATGGTGAACGTATAATTGCCCTCGGCGAAAGTCTGAGTGGAGGTGAACCGCGCCGAGAAGTTATCCGCGCCGATGCCCGGCACGGCCACGCCGTTGACGACCGGCGCGCCCGTCCCCCAGTTGAAGTTGATGCCGCCGGGGATAGTGACGGTGACACCCGCCCCGGTCAGGTTATTGGACGGGAAGAAGATAGCCGACCAGTTGGTGCCAAATTCCTGCGCCTGCGCCGCGCCGATCATCAAACCAAGCAAGACGGCGACGAGTACAAGACCGATGCCAGCGGTTTTCGACATGCGCCCTGAACTCCTGTATAAAAACCATTTTTCCAAGTATAACGTTTTTACGCCCAGCGGACGATGGTTCGTATGTGCTATGCGCGCGCAGGCGCCGGCCCAATGGCCGGCGGCGGGTTATATGGCCTGCAATCCGAGCGGTATCAAACAGGGCTACGTTTTTTTGCGTACCGTGTCATCGGCCTTACGCGCGGCTTCTTCGCGCGCTTTTTTTTCGGTGATGCCGATGCCAGGGAACCATTCGTCGGCCAGCGCCCCGGCCTGCCGTGTCAGCACCAGCCCGCCCAGGTCGCGGGCGATCCATTCCAGCATTTTGGGGTCAACCCAGGTCACGCTGTCCACCTGGACGGCGCGCGCCCCGGCTTCCATGTAATCGCGGGCATCCTGCTGGCTGTGGATGCCGCCCGCGCCGATGATCGGCACTTCAAACTTGCTCGCCATCTGCCCCACCACCCGCAGCACCAGCGGTTTGACCAGCGGGCCATACAGCCGCCCGCTCACCAGCCGACCGGTATGCGGGTCGCGGGCTGTGCCGCGCGGCGGAGCAGCGATCACCAGCGCGCCTGCGCCGGCGTCATCGGCAGCCCGACCCAGCGTATAGGTGTCCCCCACCGGCAGCCGCACCAGCACCGGCTTTTCGGTATGGTTGACCGCCGCTTTTACGAACTGCTCGGCCTCCTGCCAGGTGATGTCGTCGTTCAGCCCCAGTTCGATGGCATCTACCGAGTCTTCGCGGTCAATCCGTTCCGCGCCGCGCCGCACCTGCTCAACGGTCGTGCCAACCAGATGCAGGATGACCGGCATGGGCAGCCCTGCCCAGAGCTGCCGGTGCTGATCCAGCACTTTGTTCAGGCCGGGGTTCGGCAGCCCGGTATGAACCAGCATCCCGGCATCCAGCGGCACTACGCGCGTGCCGGTGGCCGGCTGCCAGGGTTGGAACGTCACCGGGTTTGTAACCAGCGCCCCCAGTTTTTCCAGCTTAACCAGGTTTTTGTATTCGTCGCCAAAACCCGCCGTGCCGGCTGCCGGCATCACGGGCGATTCGACAAACAGGCTGCTTTTACCGGGGCGGGTGATTTCCGTCGTCATGCAAGGTATCCTCTACCGAAGGCCGTTCCGTATTTTAGTGTAACACGAGTCAGGCGTATGACAGGCACTTGGCATTATGATATAACGGAAAGGATTTTGTTGGAGGGTAAGCATATGCTTAATCGGCTTTTGAAAGGCGCGCTCCTGGTGATCGTGGTCGGCGTGTTCCTGGTTGGCGGCGGTTGGTTTGCCTCCAAAGGGCTTCAGGCGCAGCCAACCCCGACGCCGGAGACACCGTTCCGCATCGGCATTATGGGCGCCAGCGGCATTGATGAGTACCGCGCCGACGATAATCGCGGCGGCGCTTATGCGGACGTGACGTTCAACTGGCTGGAACTGCTCGTTCGCAGCCGCAATATTGACGCCGGGGAGTGGGGAACCTGGGGCGAACCGCGCCGCACTGGTTACGCCTATAATTGGGCGCGCTCCGGCGCAACCGCCCGCACCCTGATCGAAAGCGGCCAGCACACCGGCCTGGCAGAACAGGTGGCCGCCGGCGAAATTGACCTGATTTTTATCTCCGTCGGCAGCAACGATTTTGCGCCCTACCGCCCGGACTACGACGCCATCTACAGCGGCCAGCTTGCCGGCCAGACGCTGGAAACCCGGCTGCAAGGCATTGTGGATGACATCGCCCTGGCGATTGATACCGCACGCGATGACCACGAAATCCCGGTCGTTTTAACTACCATCCCCAACTGGAGCCTTAGCCCGGCAGCGCAGAACGACCCGCGTTTTGCCGACGCCGCCGGGCGCGAGCGAGTCAGCGAAGCCATTTCCGACGTGAACGGCCGGTTAAAAACAATGGCCGAAGAACGTGCCGGCGTATGGATTGCCGATCTGGAAGTTCTCGGCCAGGAAATTTTCGGCCAGCTTCAGGGCGGGGCGCTGCCGGTCGGCGATGAGATGATCCGCCTGCTGTCCATCGGCGACGAGCCACACAACGGACTGCTGGGCGACAGCATCCACATCGGCACCGTCCTCAGTGGCAAGATGGCGAATTTTTACCTCGCCTATTTTAACGAGGCACTCGACCTGAATATCCCGCCGATGACAGACGAGGAAATTCTCGCCAGCGCCGGCCTTTAGAACTCACAGCCGCGCTTCATCGTCCCGCCGCTCGAATATTCCCGCCGCCGCGTCCAGCAGTTCCCTGCGGCGCTCCGGCGGGACTTCTTTGCTGATGAGATAACGTTCCAGCAGTTCGGGGGGGGTCAGCCCTTCCGGGCTGGCGCCCAGGCGAGCGCGGGTGGGCTGTTCCACCTGTTTACGAATGGCCGCCACCTGGAAAACCCCGGCGCGTTTGAGTTCGTCGCGCAGGATATTTTCGTTCAGACGCGCCTCGGTTTCCGGCAGAAGATCAAAAATCAGCCGGACAATGGCCTCGCGCAGATCATACTGGCCGATCAGCTTCACGGCGCGGTCGGTCGGGTTAGCGGCTTTTGTCAGGTCGGCGCGCAGGGTGACGAACGGGCGCACCTTCTCCAGTTCGATGAACGCCCAGATGGTTTCCCCCCGCGCCAGTTCCACCCAACAAAAACCCTTTGGATCGCCTTCTTCGCCAAAGTCAATCCGTTCAATGCTGCCGCTGTACACCACCGGCGGGCTGCCGGGCTGCCCATGCGTCAAATTCTGGTGTTTGTGGATATGGCCGAGCGCCACGTAATCCCAGCGCGGGTCGGCCAGCGCCGACAGCGGCACGACCAGATCGCGCCCCAGCATGATATTCCGCTCGCTGCCCATCACCGCGCCGCCGACGGTGAAATGCCCGGTCAGCAGGCGCGGCATATCGTAAACATCGGCCCTTTGCGCCAGGTCTTCGATGGTTTCCATCATAACCCGCTGGAGCAGGTCATCGGTTTCGGCGATGGTCAGCCCGGCTACTTTGTCGTCCGCCAGCAGCCGGGCGCGAACCGGATAAGGCGCGGCAGCCACCACAACCGGGCCGCGCCGGGTCTCAAAAATTCTGTAATCGTAATCGTTGGCGACCCACACGTTCGGCACTTGCAGCGTGTCGTAAATTTCGATGCTGGAGGCTTTAAGCTGCGTGGGCGGCAGATCGTGGTTGCCGACCAGCAGCACCACCGGCGCAAGCCGCGACAAGTCGCGGATGCGGTGGGCAAATTCGCGCTGGTAAGTCGGGTTGGGCTGGCGGGTTTTGAAAGCGTCGCCGGCGAAAATCACCAGATCGGCTTCATGCTGTTCGGCATACTGGCAGATGTCGTCCAGCCGCCGCAGAAAATCGGTCACGCGGCTGCTAAGGCCGGTCTGCGGGTCGGTTCTGCCGTAGTTTTCCATGCCGATGTGCGTATCGGCAAAGTGTAAAACACGAATCGGATTGCTCATCAAAAGTTCCCGCTCACTCGAACATCAGCGCCAGATCGTGCGAACTTTCGACCAGCGCGGCCTGTTCCTCGGCGGGCATGGGCGAAAAGTTTTTGCCCGCCTCCAGCACCATCGGCAGCAGGCGTACATCGCCCGCGCTGGGGATGGCCGTCACGCCAGGCTGCGACAGCGCGAACCGCACGCCTTCATTAATGCGCTCTGGAATGTCATAAGGTTGATACCAGGTATTGTAGCTGCGCGGCTGGCTGCCCCACGCCCCGCGCGTGACAGCCTTGATGATCTGCACGCCCACGTCGCGCTGCTGGCACAGGTCGAGCAGGCGCTCGGCATCGCGGCGGTAAGTCGGGTCGGCGTACAGGCGAGGATGAATGGGGAACATCACCGTATCAAAGTCGAAACGGTTGAGCGCCTCGATAAAGATAGCGGGGGCCTGCATTCCATGTCCGGTGATGCCCAACCAGCGCGCCAGCCCTTTCTCGCGGGCTTCGACAAGGGCTTCGATCGCGCCGCCGGGCCGCATGGCCGCGTCCAGTTCCTCAAAGGTAATAACGCCGTGAAGCTGGTACAGGTCGAAGCGGTCGGTATGCAGCAGCAGCAGCGAGCGGTGCAGTTCCGCCCACGCGCTGGCGCGGTCGCGCATGGTGGTTTTGCAGCCCAGGAAAAACCGGTCACGGCGGCTTTCCAGCCAGGGGCCGGTACGCATCTCCGCGAAACCATATGTAGGCGCGATGTCAATGTGGTTGACGCCGTAAGAGTCGGCCAGGTCAAGCGCGCGCGCGGCATCTTCCTGGCTGATGTCGTGATAAAAAGCCGCCGCGCCGAAAATGACGAGGCTGCTGAAATGGCCGGTACGACCTAAACGCCGGGTCTGCATGTTTGCCCTCCCTCAAAAACTAACGCCGTGTAAAAACACAGCCGACTTTATTGTACCCGATGCGCGCCGCATACAAAAAGAAGGCCGGTCGCGCTGACCGGCCTTTCGCGGCAGTTCAGACAGACGGTTTTGAGGTATCAGTGCGCGGCGTTTACCTTCTCGCCGTTAGCGAACTGTTCCGCCTCGGTGGAATGTTTGAGGGCGACGGTGGCCGACGTACCGCCGGTGATCGCGTCCTGCAGGGCGTCAAAATAACCCGTGCCGACAAAAGTTTGGTGTTTAACGGCGCGGTAGCCATATTCGCGCTCAGCCTCAAATTCGGCATCCTGGAGTTCGGCGTAGGCGGTCATACCCTGGTCGTGGTACTTGCGCGCCAGGTCGAACATGGCGTAGTTGAGCGAGTGGAAGCCGGCCAGGGTGATGAACTGGAACTTGTAACCCATCGCGCCCAGTTCCCGCTGGAATTTGGCGATGGTGGCCGCGTCCAGGTTGCGCGACCAGTTAAAGGACGGCGAGCAGTTGTAAAACAGCAGTTTGTCGGGGAACTCGCGGCGGATGCCTTCGGCAAATTTTTTAGCTTCGTCCAGGTCGGGGTGAGAAGTTTCGCACCACAGCATATCGGCATACGGCGCGTAAGCCAGCCCGCGCGCGATGGCCGACTCGACGCCGCCACGCACATAGAAAAAGCCCTCCGGCGAGCGTTCCCCGGTAATAAATTCCTCGTCGCGCGGGTCAATGGTATTGGCGAGCAGCGTGGCCGATTCGGCGTCGGTGCGGGCGATAATCAGCGTCGGCACGTCGCACACGTCGGCAGCCAGCCGCGCCGCCACCAGCTTACGAATAAACTCCGATGTCGGCGCTAACACCTTGCCACCCAGGTGGCCACACTTTTTGGCCGACGAAAGCTGGTCTTCATAATGGATGGCCGCCGCGCCGGCTTCGATGAAGGCTTTGGTCAGCTCGAAGGTATTGAGGATGCCGCCGAAACCGGCCTCGCCGTCGGCGATGAGCGGCACCAGCCAGAAGGGGCCTTTTTTGCCTTCCAGATGCTGAATCTGGTCGGCGCGCAGCAGCGCGTTATTGATGCGCCGCACCAGCGTCGGGCCGCTGTCCACCGGGTAAAGGCTCTGGTCAGGGTAGGTTTGCAGGGATGTGTTCATATCGCCGGCCACCTGCCAGCCGGAAACATAGACAGCCTTCAGCCCGGCGGCGACCATCTGAACGGCCTGCGTGCCGGTGAGCGCGCCCAGAGCGGCCACGTAAGGCTCGCGGTTGAGCAGGTCCCACAACTGCTCCGCGCCCATTTGCGCCAGCGAATATTCGATATGCACCGAGCCGCGCAGGCGCACGACCTCATCTGCCGTGTACTCGCGGGTGATGCCTTTCCAGCGGGGGCGGGTGTTCCATTCCATCGTGATCTGTTCGGCATTCCGTTGGCGCTGCATATTAACTCCTACTCCTCCATCATCGGACAAAACAGGCTAAACCATCGAAATACACTATAACTGTGATTGCTAATCCCCTCCCCCTGCCCCCTCCCCAAGTCTTGGAGAGGGGGTAAAACGGGTTATAACGGGCTTCTAAGTCACCTCTCCACAAAGTGGGGAGGGGATACAGGGGTGGGGAAGGTTCACAACGGAACTAGCAATCAAGGTACTATATTAATGCTTACGGCAGATGTTCGTAGGCCGGCAGGGTCAAAAATTCCACAAAGTCCCGCGCTTTGACCATCTCGGTGAACAGGCGGGTCGCCAATGGAAAGTGGCCGTTCCGGCAGCGTTCCTCACCAATTTCGCCGCGAATGGCCTCCAGTTCCTCGGCCAAAAACGTATCGTACAGTTCCGGCGTCAGGCGGCGGCCATCCTCCAGCGCGGCCTGGTGGTGCAGCCACTGCCAGATCTGCGTGCGGCAGATTTCCGATGTGGCGGCATCCTCCATCAGGTAGTACAGCGGCACGCAGCCGTTGCCCCCCAGCCAGGCCTCTAAATACTGGATGCCGACCTTGATATTCCAGCGCACGCCATGTTCGGTGATCGGCCCCTGGGGCGGCGTCAGCAGGTCGGCGGCAGTCACCTGCACGTCGTCGCGCTGGCGGTTTAG
>QUBZ01000178.1 GCA_014338005.1 Chloroflexota bacterium
CAAGGGGGCGCTGCTGGCGATCTGGAAAGGTGGATCAGACATGCCGCGCCGGGGCGTGACGGCGCACGCCGATACACTGGGGCTGATGGTGCGCGAGATTAAACCGAGTGGACGGCTGAAGGTGTCGCCGCTGGGTGGCATTATGTGGGGCGGCATCGAGATGGAAGGCGTCACCGTCCGCACGAACGATAACCGGCGCTGCCGGGGGACGGTCGTGCCGGTGAACCCCAGCCTGCACGTAAACGCCAAGATTCAAACGCAGGAACGGAACGCCGATACACTGGAAATCCGCCTGGACGCCCGCACCACCAGTGCCGAACAGACGCGCGCCCTGGGCATTGAGGTGGGCGACTTCATCTTCATTGATCCGCGCGTGGAGGTTGGCGAGGCGGGTTTCATTCGCGGACGTTTTCTGGACGATAAAGCCGGTGTGGCCTGCATCTACGCGGCGCTGGCGGCCCTCAAACAGGCCGGGAAACAGCCGGCCTATGATACGGCCTTCCTGATCGCCAATTATGAAGAAGTCGGGCATGGCGGTGCGTCCGGCTGGCCGTTTGAACTGGACGAACTGCTGGCGATTGACATGGCCGCCATTGGCGAAAGCCAGAATTCGGACGAATACAGCGTCAGCATTTGCGTCAAGGACGGCGGCGGGCCGTACCACTTCGAGATGAACAGCAAACTGCGGCGGCTGGCGGAAACGTTCCACATCCCGTACAAAACCGACATCTACGTGTATTATTCATCGGACGGCACGGCCTATTGGCGCGCCGGGGGTGACGCGCGGGTGGGGTTGATCGGGCCGGGCGTGGACTGCTCGCACGCCTACGAACGCACGCACCGGGACGCGCTGGAAGGCAGCGCGCATCTGCTGGCGCGGTATCTGGTGGACGACAGCCGTTAAGACCGTTGAGAGAAAATCGGGGCGGCTCAACATTGCCGCCCCTGCCTTTTATACGGTGGCTTCCACCCGCGCCCGGATGCCCCAGAACCGGCTTTGCTGGCATAAGCAACCAGAACTGCATTTCCCATCATAGCCCCCTGGGGAAATAAACTTCTGGTTCTTATACGCCTGCCGGGTGCAAAAAGTTTCGGCCTCTCAGTCGGACGACCCATCAGCTTTTTGCGCCTGCGTCTGTTCGCGGTAGCCTTCGATGATTTCGATGGCGCGTTTTACGTGATCGGCCTGCGCCTCGCCCAGCGCAGCCACCAGGCGGCTGAGCGTATCCAGCAGGCTTTCAAAGAAAAAAGGCGCTTCCGGCGGCGCAACTTCCAGCACCTGCACCAGCGTTTCTTCCGCCTCTTTAACCTTGCCCAACGCCAGCCGCGAGGTGAGCAGATCGGCATAAGCCCAGTAATTGTCCACCTCGGCCTGGACTTCATGCTGCGCGAGCTGTTCCACCCGGTAGTAGGTTTTAACCATGGCGTCACGGTTCTGCTTCTGCATATACAGCAGCGCCAGATTGCTGAAAGCATAGGACGACTGCGGCGTGACCTCGGCGGCGCGCTCGTAGGCGTTGATGGCTTCGTCAATCTGGTTGCGGCGGCGGTACAGCCCGCCGAGCGACCCCCACCACGATTCGCTGTCCTCATCTACCAGCTTCGGCGAGATGTCCAGCGCATCCAGCAGCAGCTTTTCGGCCTGATTAATCTTCTTCTCGCGCTCCATGCCCGGCGGCATTTTTTCGCCCATGCGCCGGTACACGTAACCCAGGGCTGCCAGCGCCGGGGGAAAGTTGGGTTCCAGTTCCAGCGCGCGCGCCAGGTGGGGTTCAGCCTGATCTAACTGGCCGGACTGGGTGTACACATAACCCAGGCGGTAATGCGTAATCAGGTTGTTGGGGTCAAGCTCCAGCGCCCGCAGATAAGTATCAATCGCGCCGCT
Organism: Chloroflexota bacterium; assembly: GCA_014338005.1. Taxonomy (GTDB): domain Bacteria; phylum Chloroflexota; class Anaerolineae; order Aggregatilineales; family Phototrophicaceae; genus CFX2. The sequence continues at coordinate 1,886 of QUBZ01000178.1, forward strand.
GAAGTCCTTCGAGCGGTACTGGCGCTCGCCCAGCGCCACGAACGACATGGCGACGTTGGCCTGCGCCACACTGTCGCGCTGTTCCACCACGCTCTGTTCCAGCCGGACGCGCACACTTTCCAGTTCCTCGCGCCCCTGGCGGATGTCAGACTCGAACTGCTGGCGGGCAGCGGCCAGCTCGCGTTCGATGCTTTTGCGCGTTTCCTCAACCTGGGCGCGGGCTTCGCTCAACCCCCGGAAGCCGACCACGCCGGCCACCGCCACCAGGATCGTACCCAGGATGCTCATCACCGAAACGACTAGGCCGACCCCCTCAAAAATGCCCAGGATGTTGATGGCCCGGTCGAATTCCTCAGATGCGGCCTGGCCGCGCTCCGCGACCTGGGTCGCCATCGCGTTTAACGCCTCGACATCCGGCCCAGCGGGGGCGGCGGTCGCGTCCTGGGCGCGCGCGGGTAAAACGATGAGGAGCAGGCCGATCAAAGTCAGGCTGGCACACAGGCGGCGCATGGGTCTTCCCTCGAAAGGTGTCTGGCCGGATACCCCACCAGTATAACACGATTAACGCCGGACGGTGGGTTTGAAGGCCTGAAAGTGCGCCGCCAGTTTGGCGTACATCTGCTCCGGGCCGTCCTTGATCGAAACAATCGCCAGACGCCCTTTTTGGATGATGGCCTGCAAATCGCTTTCCTCGGCGTGGCCGGCATAAAACGCCCGCGCCAGGATGTCGGCAAAACGCCCGCTGCCCTCGACCACGATCAGTGGGAACGATACTTTGTCGGAGGTCGTGCGGTCGTAAACCTCCTGGCGGGCGATATTACCGCCGTTAATCAACACGCCCAGGGCCGGCAGCAAACCTTCGCCGGAGAGCGTGTAGGTTAAATGGGTAATCAGGTCGGATTCGTCGCCGAACTCGTCCCCGGCGGTCAGCACAAAATGCGAATGGCCGTCGTTGAGCGGCGCGCCTTTGGGGTTATCGTAACCGCGATAGCGCACCAGTTCCAGCGGCGCGATGCCCACCAGCGGAAACCGAGCGCGCAGCCGGCGGCGGGCTTTGCCCAGCATGGTCGGGATGCCGGCATCCGTGCCGCCGTCCAGCACAGCCACGCCGCGTTCTTCGGCAAAACGCGCCAGCCCGCGTTCGACAAGCGCCTGGGTGGCGCGGATGTCCTCCTCCGACATGGCCCCCGCGCCGCCGGTGACGTAAATGGTCGGCTGCGGCTCGGTAAAACCCAGCACGCGCGCCGCCGCTTCGGCGTCGGCACGTTTGGACAGGTGAACGGCAAATGCCGCCCGGCCAGACTCAAACGGGATGATGAAGCGTTTGTTTTTTGCGGGCATAGTTGCCCATCCTTCCACTGACCATCAAACCGGCCTATTTTAACATTACATTTCAATCAGGCTTACGGAACGCCTAAAATTTGGGGGGCGGCACACCCGGCGTTATGCTACATAAGAGCCGAATACTGAGTTAAGCGGATGCCGAACCCCAAACGCCTATGAACCCTGAGTTTCAAACCGCTTTGCTGGCCTGGTATGACCGCCATGCCGCCGATCTGCCCTGGCGCAGCACCTATGATGTATACCGAATCTGGCTCTCAGAAGTGATGCTCCAGCAGACCCAGGTGGAAACCGTCAAACCGTATTACGCGCGTTTTCTGGCGGCATATCCGACGATTGACGACCTGGCGGCTGCCCCGCTGGCCGACGTGCTTAAGTTATGGGAAGGTTTGGGTTATTATAGCCGAGCGCGGAATTTACACCAAACGGCGCAGCGTGTTTCCCGCGAATTGGGTGGTTTATTTCCCCGCAGCGCCGACGAACTTCAAAAACTGCCCGGCATTGGCCGCTACACCGCCGGGGCCATCGCCAGCATCGCCTACGGCCAGCGCGCGCCGGCCCTGGACGGCAACGTGATTCGCGTCCTGGCGCGGCTGACCGACCTGGAAGCCGACGTATCGCTGCCCGCTGTGAAGCAGGATTTATGGGCGCTGGCGGAAGCCGGGCTGCCCGCCGACCGCCCCGGCGATTACAACCAGGCCTTAATGGAACTGGGGCGCGTGATCTGCAAACCGCGCGCGCCGCTGTGCGGCCAATGCCCGGTGCGCGCCCACTGCCGCGCCCACGCCGCCGGCACACAGCAGCAGCGCCCGGTGAAAACGCGCAAACCGCCGATGCCGCATTACGATGTGGCCGCCGGCATGATCTGGAACGAGCGGGGCCAACTGCTGATCGCCCAACGCCCGCTGGACGGCCTGCTCGGTGGGCTGTGGGAGTTCCCCGGCGGCAAACAGGAGCCGGGCGAAACCCTGCCCGACTGCCTGAAACGCGAACTGCGCGAAGAACTGGCGATTGAGGTTGAGGTTGGCGACCTGTTTGTGGTGGTGCGGCACGCCTTCACGCATTTTCGCATCACGCTGCACGCTTTTACCTGCCGCTGGCGGGGCGGCCCGCCGCGGGCCATCGGCGTCCGGGATTGGGCATGGGTCGCGCCGGGGGAACTGCACGATTACAGCTTCGGCAAAGCCGACCGCGAGGTGATTAAGGCGCTGGAAGCGCGCGGCGGGATGTTGTTTTAAGTCGTCCGTCTCCAGCCGTTCGCTGCCACAGCTTTTGACTACAGACTAAAGACTGCGGACTACAGACTTCTAAAACAACTCGAACAGTTCAACCAGCACGGTTTTAACCGCCTGGGGGTCGCCGGCGGCGTAAGGCAGAATTTTAACGCCTTCTTCCAGCCGCAGCGCGATGCGAATATCCTCCGGCGACCAGGCATCATCCCGGTCGCTGGCGACGGCAATTACGAACGGCACCGGCGCGTAAGCGCGGAAGTTGTCCAGGATCGCCCGCGTATGGCGGAAGGTGTAGGGCCGGCTGCCGTCCATCAGCATGATAAAACCAAGCATCCCCTCGGCCAGCACTTCCCAGATGAAAGCCAGCTCGCGCTCGCCAGGGCTGCCGAACAGGTACATCACCAGATCGTCGCCGACCGTGATCTGCCCGTAATCCATCGCCACCGGGGCGCTGCCGTCCGGCAGACTTACGCTGCGTTCGGTCGAAACCACCTCGATT
>QUBZ01000179.1 GCA_014338005.1 Chloroflexota bacterium
TGCTTCTTGGGCGTCAGTCAATGCGCCTAATGTCTCGGAGGCCGTCGCTGAACAACGCAGACCCAACAATGCTGCGACGGTCGCGCCAGGGACAAGCCAACCGCTTTAGCGGCTGGTCGTTGACTGATGAAATGGTGTCCCGGCGTCGCCGCCGCCACCCGGTCTATATAAACTGATGCCGAACGTCCCTTGCGTCAGGCTGTCGCCCAGAAAAACGATTTTCACGAGCCGATGTACACCCCCATAACAGACGAAGGGGCGCACGGCGGTGCGCCCCAACAATAGACGAGAGAGTCTCACGCCATTTCCGGTTCCGCCTGCCAGTATTCGGCGTCGTAGGCCGGCAGCTCGCAGCGCAGCGGTTTATCGTCGCGGTAGCCCAGTTCGTAGTCGGCCTGCATCAACTGGTGAATCTCGCTGGTGCCTTCATAAATCACCGCGCCCTTGCTGTTCCGCAGATACCGCTCGACCGGATACTCGTCGCTGAAGCCATACGCGCCGTGAATCTGCACCGCCTCCAGCGCGGCCTTCACACTCATATCGGTGGCGTACCACTTGGCGAGGCTGGTTTCGCGGGTGTTGCGAATGCCCATGTTTTTCATCCAGCCGGCGCGCATGTTCAGCAAAAAAGCCGTGTCGTACCACTGGCGCATGTAGGCGATTTTTTGTTTGACAAGTTGGTGTTCCCCAATCGGCTTGCCGAAGGTGTGGCGCTCGCCGGCGTATTTGACACTTTCTTCCAGGCAGGCGCGGATGAGGCCGGTCGCGCCGCTGCCGACGGTGTAACGACCGTTGTCCAGGCACGACATGGCGATTTTGAAGCCCTCGCCTTCTTCGCCCAGGCGGTTGGCGGCTGGCACTTCCACATCCTGCATGGCAACCCACCCGGTCGAACCGGCGCGCACGCCCAGCTTGCCGTGAATATCGCCGGTGGTCACACCCGGCATATCGCGGGTGATGATGAAGGCCGTAATACCGCGCGACCCGGCAGCCGGGTCAGTTTTGGCAAACACCAGGAAATGATGCGCTTTGGTCGCCAGGCTGATCCACATCTTCTCGCCGTTGAGGATGTAGCTGTCGCCGGCCTTACGCGCCGTCGCGGCCATGTTCGCCACATCGCTGCCGACGCCCGGCTCGGTCAGCCCGAAGCCGGCATATTTTTCGCCGCGCGCCTGCGGGACGAGGAACTGCTGCTTCTGTTCTTCCGTCCCCCATTGCAGCAGCGCCAGGCTGTTCAGCCCCATATGGACGGACATCACCACCCGCAGGGTCGTATCGGCGCGTTCCAGTTCCTCGCACACCAGCCCCAATGTGATGTAGTCGAAACCCTGGCCGCCGTAACGCACCGGAATGCAGATGCCCAGGATGCCCAGTTCCGCCATACGCGGCAGAATGTCCGGGTTCATTTCCTGCTTACGATCCCATTCCCCGATGGTCGGCATCACTTCCTTGTGGGTGAAGTCCCGCACCATCTTACGCGCCTGGATGTGTTCTTCAGTCAGTGAGAAGTCCATGATGTTCCTTTTAGCATAATTTGCCTGAAAACAGGCCGCCTTTTTTGGCGCATTATACCATTCTGGCCGCCGTCCATCTATCACATAATTCGTTAATAGGGACATGCTGTGACGTGTCCGCCCCAAAATCATTGGTGACTGCCGGAGGAAATCGTTGTGTCCGCCATCGCCCAAACCGCACCCGACCGTCTGGTGACGACCTACCTACAAATGACCGACCCGGCGCACTTTCGACCGGCTTTCAGCGACGACCATCGTGTGGTCATCCGGCGTATGGACAGGCCGGACACAGCCTTCTATCGTTTTTTGTATGGCGAAGTCGGGCGGGAATGGCGCTGGCGCGACCGGCTGCTGCTGAGCGACGATGAACTGTTCGACCTGCTGGCGCAGCCGTCCACAACTGTCTACGTGCTGTATGTAGACGGCGCGCCCGCCGGTTACGTTGAGTTAAACAAACAGGGTGACGAAACAGAAATCGCCTACTTCGGCCTGCGCGCCGCTTATCAGGGCAGTGGCTATGGCAAACACCTGCTCAGCTACGGCATCGCCCAGGCCTGGGCGGGCGGCGCGCGGCGGGTGTGGCTGCACACCTGCAACCTGGACAGCCCCCACGCGCTGAGCAACTACCTCAAACGCGGCTTCAGCATCCACCATGTAGACGAGAGGCCGATGCCCGCCCGCTACAGCTAATAGATCGGCCTGGCGGTTTAACTGAGCGTAAAAATGCCGTTTTCAAAGGGCGGGTTGCTCTCTGCCCGCACCGGCTCGACCTCAAAATACGGCTCGTCGTTCCAGAACGCGAACACCTTGCACGGCAGCATCAGATCGTTTACGGATGACTGGTCTTCGGACAATCGCAGCGTAAATCGCTCCTGGCGATCATTGTCCGGGTTCAGGCAGACCGCCGTCACGTAATCAAGCGTCCGGTTTTCGCGCATCCCCAGCTCAACCGCATTATTAAACAGGGTGTTGGTCGCGCTCAGGCGGCTGTCGTCGCACACCGCCAGCGTGACGTACTGCTCGCCCAACGGGGTCAGCAGCAGGGCAGCGATGGCCCACAAGCGGCTTTGTATCGAACTGATCTGCTCCGGGTCGTCAATCACGCTGGGGGAATGACCGCCGCGCGTGCGCCGGTAGTGTGTGCCGTCGAACGCCTCGACCCCGCGCTGGATTTCCACTCCGGCGGGCCGCACCATAAAATCCCAGCGGATGGCGGTGGGGAACAGAAAACGCGCCGTCGCTTCCACCGGAACCCAGGTCGAGAGCGGGCCAAACCTGGCCCTGGCTCGCCCTTTAAAATCCACCTGCAAACTTTCGATTGCCGGAGGCCGCAGTCCATAACGGGCTTCAATCGCCCGCCGCAGCATATCTTTCGCCGCCGGGTCGCCCTGAGCTAACAACAATACCGGCACTTGAGCCTCCCTGAAAATTCCTGCGAATTACACGCCATCTTAACAATCTATGTGATACAGTCTATGTGATAATGAATTGGCTTCCTTAAAAATTCACAAAAAATTGATGTTTTGGTATCTATGTACTATCATACCGCCGTCCCGCGCGCCGGAAGCATAAAACTTTGTCACATTCATATTACACTTTTTTAATGGGCTTGGGGCGCGGCTGAACATCGCGCCCCATCGAAGCCTTGCAGGGTCTACCGGCAGTAGTCCGGCTGGCCGCTGTATTGGTCGAGGCCGAAGGACATATCTCGGTTGAAGGCGTAAAGCGCCGCCGGCTCCGGCTGCTGCTCGGTAACAAACGTCACCGCGCGCGCGCCGCAGCCGTCCGCCCCGCGTGTGGGTGTATTGCGCGGGTTGATCTGCTGGCCGTTGACCGTCAGCGACCACAGGTACGTCCCCGGCGGCGCGTCCACCGCCAGCGCCTCGAAGTGGCATTCGTTTTCATCCAGCGTGCCGGCGTAACGGTACAATACCGCGCCATCCGCGCCGACCGCCGACAGTTCCACGTCATCCCCCGGCGTGCCGCAGATTTCCACGTTAAACGGCAAGCCCACGCCCGCCCGGTACGGAAAACGCGCGATCACCGGCAGTTGGCGGGGGTCGGCGTCAATACCCTGCCGGCGGAAAAAATCCGCCAGCGATAGCTGTTCGTCGGCTTTCGGGTCCGCGTCAATGAAATAATAACGCCCCGTGACCGGCGGCAAATCCAGCCCGCGCGCCAGCGCCAGCAGGTACAGCGTCACCTGCCGAATCCAGAAATCGTGCATCTCGTGGCCGGACGCTAGCGTGACCAGCGTCGCATGGGGGATGTCCAGTTCCGTCAGGCGGCGGTCGAAAGCCAGAAACGGCGACAGCGGGAAAAAAGCGTCGTGCGCGCCTTCTGAGATGACGATCCTTTTGCCGCGCAGTTTTTCCGCCAGCCCCACCGGGCTGATCGCGTCGGCTTCTTCCGGCACGCCTCTGCCGATCAGTATCTCCATAAACGGCGCCGGATTCATCCCCGGTCGCAGGCCGTCGTTGTCGTAGCGCCAGGCGTTTTCGTCACCGCTCACCAGCGTGCCGATGCTCGCCATCGAAGGAAAAGTGATCGTGCTGACCTGGCTGAGCGTGCCGTAATGCGTGGGCGGCACTTCGGCAAACACGGCGATCACGTTGTAATCCAGGTCAAGCGGGTTGATGGCCCACATCAGCGCCGAGCCGCCGCCTCGGCTGCCGCCCGCCGTGACCACCCGGTATTTATCGCCGCCGTTTTCGTCCAGCCAGTTCAAAAATGCGCCCACCGAGCGGTAGGTATTCTCGTCAATGCCCTGGCTTTCGGTCCCGCCGGCGTTGCTCATGGCGGCGATGAAGCCCCCGCCGGCGGCCACCAGCCGGGGCAGGATGATCTCCGGGTCGCCAAAAAAGCGGCGGTTGTTGCTGGTGCCGGCCCCGTTGCCGCTGAGGACAATCGGCAGGTTCAGCGCGCGTCTCCAGCCCGGCGGCAGAAAGATGGTGTACAGCGCGCCCTCGACCGGCACGTTGTTCACGATTTGCAGCGCCGGGCTGTCTTCCTGCACCGCGTCCCAATCGTTGTACATCAGCACCGGCAGGCCGGTTTCGGCTTCGATCTGTTCCAGCACGTCCTGGGCGCGTTCTTCCGTCACGGCCTGATAGTCGTTTTCGCGGTTGTTATAGACGCCGTAGGAAGCGGTGATCGCATCGCGCGGGGCGGGTTCGACACCGCCGAAAGCCGGGTAATGGGTGGCGACGGCGTAGCGCGGCGCATCCTGCGCGGCAGCGAGTCCCGTCAAAATAACCAGCGCCAGAATTGTAAACAGCACAAAACGAATCTTCATCAGATTCGGCGCAGGAAACCACCTGCTTTAGCGGGTGGAGGAATGCGCCTTTGCTCCTTTCAATCTCCAACTCCAACCGAATTCAATGTCTTGCAACATGTAATGGT
>QUBZ01000038.1 GCA_014338005.1 Chloroflexota bacterium
GCGGCTGTTGTTCGCCAGCGAGATCAAGGCGCTGCTGGCCGCCCCCGACATGCCGCGTGCGCTTGACCTGGAGGCGCTGGATACCTACCTCGGTCTGGGTTATATGATCGGCGAGCGGACGCTGTTCCAGGGCGTGCGCCGGCTGCCGCCCGGTCACGCGCTGGTGATCGAGCCGGACGGCGCGCCCCGGCTGCACCCGTTCTGGCGCTTCGGCGCGGCTGCCCCGGCGGGGCGCGGCCAGGAAACCCTGATCGTGCAGGAGTGCCGCGACCTGCTGGCCGATTCGGTGCGCCTGCACCTTCGCAGTGACGCGCCGCTTGGTCTGCTGCTGGACGGCGGCCTGGACTCGGCGGCGCTGCTGGCGCTGGCCGCCCGCGAATCCGCGCCCCGGACGTTCGCCCTGGCCGGAAATGCGGAAAGCGCAAACCGCGCCCGCCAGCTGGCCGCGCGCTTCAAAAGCGACCATCACGAAATCCGCTTTTCGCCCGCCGACTGGTGGCGCGCCCTGGAGCAGGCGGTCTATCACCTGGACGAGCCGGTCGCCAGCCCGCAGGCCGCCGACCTGCTGCTGCTGGCGGAAGGCGCGGCCTCCACCGTTAAAAGCGTTTTGAGCGGTTCCGGCGGCGCGGTTTTATTCGGCGGTTATGCCGCCCATTATGCCATCCCGACGCACATCAGCCGCCGCCAGCCCTGGGGGGCTTTCGTCACCCCGACGGACGCCGCGCCGGAAGCGACGCGCCTGATCGCCCGCCGGTTGGCCTCGAAAGCCGATGCGCTGGCCGCTATGCAGAGCTTTGACGACGGCATCTTCACCGACGGCCACCGCGCCGCCCTGTACAGCCCGGAACTGCGCGCGGCCTGGCAGTCGGCCCGCCACCGGGAGCGCGCCTACGCCGCCCTGATCGAAACAGGCTGGCGCGACGACCCTTACGACACCGCGCAGGCGCTTATCCTGCAAAGCTGGCTGCCGGGCAATCTGCTGCTGCGGCTCGACCGGGCTGTGTCGGCAGCCGCGCTGGAAGCTCGCGCGCCGTTTTTCGACCCGCCGCTGCTGAAGTTCGCCGCCGGCGTGCCGCCGTCCGTCCGGCTGCGGACACCCAACCACGTATTACGCGAGGCCGCCCGCCCGCTGCTGCCGGATTTTGCGCTGCAAACGCCGCCCACGCCCGCGCACCCGGCTTATGCGTGGCTGGCGGGCGAACTCTCCGCCCAGGCGCGCGCCGCGCTGACCGACCCGAACGGCTTCATTTACGGCCTGTTCGACCGGGCGGCACTGGAAAAACTGCTCAAAGATCACTTTTGGGGGCGCGGCCTGCAGCCGGAGGTGATTTTCCGCCTGCTGGTGCTGGAACTGTGGGCGCAGCGGTTCATCAAACCGGCGGTTTTCGCCCCTTAGGAGCGCATATGCAAGTGTTGAACGTTGGAGCGCAAAGCGGCAGCGGTGCGAAGCGTTTTCGGCTGTTGGCGGCTGCGATTCTGTTGGCAGCGGCGCTGGCCGGGATCGGGCTGGCGGTTGTGTCCCGCGCGCGCGGTTTTACGCTGGCCGACGCCGAAGCTTTTATCGGCGCGCGCCTGCCCGCCGAAGCGCGCGACGTGATGCACGCCACCCGCGACCAGTTCGGGCGCGTGGTGTGGCTGCGTTTTGCGCTGCCGCCGGATGCCGATCTGTCCGATTTCAGGATGGCGATGGGGCTGGTGACCGCCCTGCGCGATGGTTTTAACCCCTTCCCGGCGGCCAACTACACCGAGGCCGACCTGACCTGGTGGACGCCGCATACTGCCCAGGCATCCGCCGGCCTGCACGCCGTCCACGCCGGCAAGGTTTACGAACTGCTGCTCGACCGGAGCGGCCCGGCGGCGCTGGTGGTGTATCTGCGGGTGTACAGCCTGTGATTCCAGAGCTTAACGCAGAGGCGCAAAGCGACAAGGGCGCAGAGAAAACCCCTTTGCGCGTTCGTTTTTTTGCTTCTATGCGGCGGAATGTGCCGGTTTTTGCTTTCTACTTCGTGCTGGCGGCGCTGATAACCTGGCCGCTGGTGACGGTGATGGGGACGCACTTCGCCGGTTACGCCGACGGCGATGCCCACGAGATGGCGCGGCACATCTGGTGGATTCAACACGCGCTGTCCACCGGCCAGCCGGTTTTTTTTCAACCGCTGCTGGGCTACCCGGACGGCCTCGAAGGCGTGATTCTGTGGTCGAACCCGCTGCAATTTTTCCCGGCCTGGCTGTTCGCTTTTATCATGCCGCCGACTGCCGCCTACAACCTGTCCGCGCTGCTGGCGCTGGCGCTCAACGGCTGGGCGGCCTGTTTCCTGGCGCGCGGGCTGACCGGCAGCCGCCCTGCCGCGCTGGTGGCCGGGGTGGTGTTTATGGCCGCGCCGACCATGCAGGGGCATCTGGCGGGCGGACACGGCGGGCTGCTGGTGCAGTGGCCGCTGCCGCTGCTGGCGTATGCGCTGCTCCGCCTGCGGGAACAGGCGTCCGACACCGGTCGCCAGCTGCCACCCAACAACCGGAAACCGGAAACTGGTAACCGGCAGCTCGCCGTCATTCTCTTTTTCGTCCTGCTGCCGCTCGGCCACACCTTGCAGCTTATTTACGCCGGCCTGCCGCTGGTGGGGCTGTTCGCGCTGACGCTGCTGGCGGAGCGGAACATTCCGGCGCTGCGGCAGCTGGCGCTGGCCGCCGGGGCCGGCGGCGCGATTCTGCTGGTTTTTTTGCTGCCGGTGGCGGCGGCAACGCTCGGCACAAGCGCCTACACGGGCGAAGGCGGCGGCGTGACCTACAGCATAGACCTGCTGGCGGCTGTCACGCCGTCGTTTAACCATCCCCTGTTCGGCCAGTTCGCGTTCACGCACCGCGTTTTGGGGACGAACATCGTGGAAGGGTCAAGCTGCGTGGGTTTCGCCGCCGGGCTGCTGGCGCTGGTGGCCGTCTGGAAACGCCGCGAGTCGCGCGGGTGGCTGGTGGTGGCGCTGGTCGCCTGGGGGCTGGCGCTCGGCCCGCTGCTGAAGCTGTTCGACGCGCCGGTGTCGCTGGTGGCCGACGGCTACGAAACCCATGTCGCGCTGCCCTGGGCGCTGGTGCAGGACTGGCCGGTATTCAACCTGGCGCGCACGCCGGGGCGGTTTAATTTTCTGCTGGCGCTGGCGGTCAGCGTGCTGGCGGGGTATGGCGCTCAGATCGCGCTGCGTGGACAAACAACCCCACCCCTAAATCCCCTCCCCATAAAATGGAGAGGGGACTCAAAAACCCTGTTTTACTCTGTCCTTACCCCCTCTCTTGCAAGGGGATGGGGGGTGAGGATTATAACGGCTGTGCTGGTGGCACTCATCCTGTTCGAGTACCAGAGCTTCTGGCCGCTGCCGACTTACCCGGCGGAAGTCCCGGCGGCGGTGCGCGCGCTGGCCGCCCGGCAGGACGTGCGTGCCGTGTTCGACCTGCCCTGGGATAACGTGCTGGCGGCCAAAGACGCCCTGTGGCTGCAAACCGCCCACCAAAAGCCGCTGATCGCCGGGCAGGTGTCGCGGCGCACGCCGGTTAACCCGGCCAAACTGAGCGTCCTGCAAAATACGCTGGACGCCGCCCTGCTGGATGCGGCGGGCGTGGATGTGGTGATCGTGCATAAAGGTTATGATGCGGCGCTGGCGGTGCGCGTTCGGGAACGGCTGGGCGCGCCGTTTTACGAGGACGACCGCCTGGCGCTGTACGAAATACCCGCCCCGGACGCGCCGCCTGGTTTTACCGCCGTCCCGGTCGAAGCAGCGGCGATAACCGACCGGCTCGATTTTTACCTGCACGCGCCGGAGTCCGGCTGGGTGACGGTCGAAACGTCGCTGGTTGGCGGGCAGCCGGTGGTTATCCTGCTGGAGGGGCAGCCGGTTCAGCGCATCGCGCCGGACGGCCAGCCGCAAAGCCTGGTGCTGCGCCTGCCGCTGGCCGCACCGGGTTATCATACGCTGGCGCTGGCGCTGGAGACACCCTGCCCGCCGCATATCCCCGAAACACTGGTCTGCAATGGCGCGCGCGTCAGCGGCCTGCAAGCCTCAGATTACACGCCGGCGGCGATGCCGGCAGTTCAGTTTGAAGGCGGCTTAACGCTGGCCGGTTCGTTGGTGCAGCCGGCGCGCGGCAGCGTGAGCGTCGGCCTGTGGTGGCGCTTCGACCAGCCGCGCACCGATCTGGACGTGCGTTTCGTCAAGGTGTTGGATGAAAATGGGCAGCAGGTCGCGGGCGTGGACGAAACACTCGGCAGCCGTGCGGCGGGCGAGCAGTGGGTGGAAAATATCACGCTTGATCTGCCGGATGATCTGCCGCCGGGCGATTACGGCGTGTACGCGGGGTGGTACGCTTACCCGGATTTAACGCGCTTTGCGGTGCTGGCGGATACCCCCCGCGCCCAGGAAGGCCTGGCCTACCTGGGCGAACTGGCGGCGCAATAAAACCTATTTCCTATGTTACGTGTAGATGTTTTGTCTTACAATGTGAATGAACTTGGATAAAGGCGCGCTGTTTGAAACCGCAGCCGCCTGAAGCGCCGAAAATCCTGACGGCTCGAACCCTCCCGGTTCGAGCATCTATCCCCTGAGCGAGCTGTGTAAGCCAGCCGCTCCCCCTTACCCGCGCGCTATCCCGGACATGTGGCGCGCGGGCATTCTAACCCAGAGCCGCTCCCCATTGGGCCGGCTCTTTTTTGTTTCCGCGCTGGAATCTGTACAATAGAGTCCAAAACTTAGCGAGGGATGAACCATGCGTGACGACGATACTCGGACGTTCATCAGCGCGGCGGCGGCGGTGGGCGCGCTGCTGCTGGCGATCAACCATATTCTGCGTTCCGCGCCCTGGCGCGACTGGTGGCTGGCGATAGTGCTGCTGATCGTGGCGGTGGCGGCGGCGCTGTGGCCCCGGCGGGCGGCGCGGCCTGTTTCCGCCCCTGTTCCGGCGGAGGAAGGCGCGGCTTCGCCCATTGAGTCTGACGACGCGGCGTTAACCCCGCCCGACGATCTGACCATCATTGAGGGCATCGGCCCCAAAATCGCGGCGGCGCTGGAAAAGGCGGGCATCAGCACCTTTTCCCGGCTGGCCGCCGCTGCCGAGTCCGACCTGGAGGCGGCCATCCACGCGGCGGGCATCACCTTCGCGCCCAGCCTGCCCACCTGGTCGGAGCAGGCGCGTTATGCGGCGCGCGGCGACTGGGCCGGCCTGAAGGCGCTGCAGGAATCACTAACCGCCGGACGCCGCGAGTAAAAAAACAAACGGGGCGAACCGCCGGCCCGCCCCGTGTATGACGTATGGATAAAACGCCCGTCAGTTCATGCTGGGCGCTTCGACCTGTCCCTCAACCATCGGCTGAAGCAGCAGTTCGCCGTCTTCGCCCACCACCACCACCACCACGCTGCCAAGCTGGAATTTGCCGGACAGAATGCCGTCCGACAACACATCCTCGATTTCGTTCTGGATGAGGCGGCGCAGCGGGCGCGCGCCGTATTCGGGGTCGTAACCTCGCGTGGCGATCCATTCACGGGCGGATTCCCCGACCTGGAGGGTGATGGCGTGTTCGATCAGCCGCTCGCTCACTTTCTTCAGTTCCAGGTCTACGATTTGTTTGATTTCTTCCCGCGTCAGCGAGCGGAAAACAACGGTGGCATCCACGCGGTTCAGGAATTCGGGCCGGAAGGCGCGCCGAAGCTGCTCGATGACGTTTTTCTTCATCTCTTCGTAGGCGAAAGCCTCTTCTTTTTCGCTCTGGCGCGGCACATCGAAACCCAGCTGCATGTTGCGTTTGATGGTGTCCGCGCCGACGTTGCTGGTCATGATGATGATGGCGTTGCGGAAGCTGACGGTGCGCCCGCGCGCGTCCGTAAGCTGACCTTCTTCCATCATTTGCAGCAGCATGTTGAAGGCTTCCGGGTGCGCCTTTTCGATTTCGTCAAAAACGACGATGCTGTAGGGGCGGCGGCGGATGGCCTCGGTCAGCTGCCCGGCATCTTCATAGCCGACGTAACCGGGCGGCGCACCCACCAGCCGCGCCACCGAATGGCGCTCCATGAACTCGCTCATGTCCAGCTGCACGAGCGCCTCCTCGCTGCCGAACAGGAACTCCGCCAGCGCCTTCGTCAGTTCGGTTTTGCCCACTCCGGTCGGCCCCAGGAACATAAACGAGCCAATCGGGCGGCGCGGGTCTTTTAAACCGGCGCGGGCGCGGCGCACGGCCTTGCTGATGGCGTCAATGGCCTCGTTCTGGCCGACGATGCGTTCGTGCAGGGCGGCTTCCATCTGCATCAGGCGCTGGCTTTCCTCGCCGGCGATGCGCGTGACCGGGATGCCCGTCCACATCGAAATCACCTCGGCGATGTCCTCGGCCATCAGGCGCGGCTGGCGCGTTTCTTCGTTCCAGTTGGCGCGCAGTTCGCTCAACATCTGCCGCAGGTTTTCGTAGTGCAGGCGAAGCTGCTCAATTTCGGCGGAGTCGGCGTTTTCCTTCTCCATCAGTTCCAGGTCTTCTTCCACCTGGAGCAGTTCGAGTTCGGCTTTACGCACCTGCGCCGCTTCGGGGCTTTTGTACATCCGCAGGCGGGCCGCGCCCTCGTCAATCAGGTCAATGGCTTTATCCGGCAGGTAACGATCCGGCACGTAACGCGCCGACAGATTGGCGGCGGAATAAATGGCCTCGTCGGTGATTTCGACATTGTGATGATCCTGGTACGGCCCTTTGATGCCTTGCAGGATTTCAATGGTTTCCTCAATCGTCGGTTCGTCCACGATGATCTGCTGGAAACGGCGTTCCAGCGCCGCGTCGCTTTCGATGTGTTTGCGATATTCATCCAGGGTGGTCGCGCCGATGCACTGGAGTTCCCCGCGCGACAGGGCGGGTTTGAGGATGTTGGCCGCGTCCACGCTGCTGCCGGCGGAACCCGCGCCCACCAGCATATGCACTTCGTCAATAAACAGGATGCTGTCGGACGATTTAAGTTCTTCGATCACACGCTTGAGGCGTTCCTCGAACTGGCCGCGATACATCGTGCCGGCCACCAGCGAACCCACGTCAAGCTGCAAAACCCGCTTGTTCAGCAGCGGTTTGGGCGTTTCGCCGGCCACAATGCGCTGCGCCAGCCCTTCGACGATGGCGGTTTTACCGACGCCGGGTTCGCCGATCAAAGCCGGGTTGTTTTTGCGGCGGCGGCTGAGGACTTGAATCACACGCTCGATTTCCGTCTCGCGCCCGACCACCGGGTCAAGCTTGCCGTCCTGCGCCAGTTGGGTCAGGTCGGTCGCCAGTTGGTCTACCAGGGGGGTTTTGCCTTTTTCGCGTTCCACGTTACGCCGCCCCGTTTCCTGCGCCGGTTGATTGCTCTGCACCGGGCTTTCCTGCAAGACGCGCCGCGTTTGGCGGCGGATTTCTTCCGGGCTGATGCCCAGCCGTTTTAATACGTCAATCGCCACGCCGTCGGACTGGCGCACCAGCCCCAACAGCAGGTGTTCGGTGCCGATGTAGTGGTGTCCCATGCGGCGGGCTTCGTCTACGGCCAGTTCCAGCACGCGCTTGGTGCCGGGGGAAAGATCAAGCGCCGCCGGCGAGGTGCGGGCCGAGGCGCGAGTCATCTGCTCCACCAGTTCTTCAACGCGCCGAGGTTCCAGACCCAGATCGCGCAGGACACGCCCGGCGACGCCGCCTTCTTCGCGCATCAGCCCCAACAATAAATGCTCGGTCCCAATATAATTATGCTGTAGCCGCTCGGCTTCTTCCTGCGCCAGGCTCAGCACGCGCCGCGCCCTCTGGGTAAAACGTTCCATTTTATTGTTCGGCACGGTTTATAACCTCCGCAACCTGTGGCCTGCCGGCCACACCTATCTGAATTACAACGAAACCTGAAGCGCCTGAGAATATCCCAATTTTACCCATTATAATCCCAAACGCCAATCCGGGTAGCGTAAGGGACCTCAACAATTGGTTAGAATGTCCTCAGAAAAATAACGCTATTAAAATAAAAGCGCCAGGGGAAAATTGTTTGTTCGGCTGGCGCAGGAACGCGGCCAAGTGCGCCCCTGCGCCAGTTAGATAATCGGGGGAACTTTATTCTTCTGGGGGCGACCAGTCCATATCCAGGTATTCGGCAGAGTTGACGCGCTTCAGGCTCAGGCCCAGGCGGCGGTTTTCGATGTCCATCTTCACCACACGCAGCGTCAGCACTTCGCCTTCCTTCACCACCTCGCGCGGGTGGTTGACGCGCTGGTCGGACAGTTCCGAAATATGCACCAGCCCTTCGATTTCCGGCACATCTACCAGTTGGGTGAAGGCGCCGAATTTCGTCAGTTTCGTCACCCGCCCCTGCACCAGTTGGCCGATGTCATAATTGCTGGCGACCATATCCCAGGGGTCGGCTTCCTGGCGCTTCAGGCTCAGGCCGATGCGTTTGGCTTCCGAGTCAATGCTGATGACTTCGACCGTCACTTCCTGGCCGATCCGCAGCACTTCGCGCGGGTGTGTGACGTGTTTCCACGACAGTTCGGTGAGGTGAATCAAGCCTTCCGCGCCGCCGATGTCCACAAACGCGCCGAAGTCCACCAGGCTCACCACGCGCCCGGTACGAACCTCGCCTTTCGCCAGCTGGCCGATCAGCGATTCCTTGCGCGTTTCCCGGCTTTCGCGGGCTGCCGCCCGTTCGGAAAGGATCAGCCGGTTGCGGGCGCGGTCTACTTCCATCACCTTAACGGCAATCGGCAGGTTGACCATCGAACCCCAGCGGTCTTCGGGCGTTTCGCCGCTGATAACGCGCTTGCGGTCGGCGCCAAGCTGGCTTTGCGGCACGAACCCGCGCAGCCGGCCAAATCGCACGATCAGGCCGCCTTTGTTATAGCCGGCCACGTGGCTTTCGTAAACCTGCTGGCTTTCGCGGTATTCTTCGGCCTTGCGCCAGTCCAGTTCTTCCAACGCGCGATTAACCGATAAGATGGTTTCGCCTTTATGGTCGTTTGGATTAACCACATAAACCGATATGGCCTGGCCCGGCTTGAGCATCTCCAGGGTTTCCCGGTTCATCCGTTCCAGTTCGCGCCCTGGAATAACGCCTTCGCTCTTACCCCCTACGTCCACGTAAACGGCAGTTGGTGATGTGGCCGTAATCGTCCCCTCAATCACATCACCCCGCTTGAATTTCTTCAGGTCTGGAGCTGCCTGGTCATCCAGCCATTCGCCGGTGATTTCCTCGGTTTCAGCTTCAGCTTGGGCAGCGTCCTGCTCCATTGTGGGGGTAGGGGTCAAGGCATCAGAGGCTCCGTCCAAGTCGCCCGGTTGGGTATCCACACTTTCCGTTGGCTCAACCGCGTCCTGAGGCAGCACCGAAGAATCGTCCTGGCGTTCTTCGGTTTCGCCCAGCCCTGATACGTTCGCATTCATAAAAACAGCTCCCCCGCACCTATGGGTACAGGGTGGCTATTATACACAGACGTTCTTTAAGAATCAAACACAAAACCGGCCTCAGTTTAATATGGCCGCGCCCGCTCTTGGCAGCCAAAGCTGAGGGCTTGATGAGCGCCGTTCGCCAGATTGCCCGGCCTGTGGTATTTTTTGCCACGTGCATTTGTTTTAATCGCCGAAAGAGGAGGATAGATCATGCCGGTACGCAAAGCAGAAGCGGTCTGGAAAGGCTCGCTGCAAGAGGGCGGCGGTTCGGTTACAATGGGCAGCGGCCTGCTGGAAGCGCCCTATACCTTTAAAGCGCGGGTGGAAGATGAAGCCGGCGCGACCAACCCGGAGGAACTGCTGGGCGCGGCCCATGCAAGCTGTTACGCCATGTTCCTGTCGGCGGCGCTGGGGCGGGCCGGCCACACCCCCACCCGCGTCCAGGCGACCGCCAATGTCACGCTGATTCGCGGAGAGGCGGGGTTGCAGATCAGCGAGATTTTGCTGGACGTGGAAGCGGAAGTGCCGGGGCTGGATGCAGCGGCCTTCCAGGAAATTGCCGAGAAGGCCAAAACCGGCTGCCCGGTTTCGCAGGCGCTTGCCAGCGTGCCGAGCATCCAGCTGCAGGCGCGGCTGGTGGGTTAAGAATCTGTTTTTAAACCGGGGCAGCCGCAGCCGTCAAAACCGGGCCAGCGGCAGTTTGATGCGGAACAGGCTGCCCTGGCCGAGCGCGCTTTCGACCTCAATCGTGCCGTTGTGCGCCTCGACGATGCTTTTGGCAATCGCCAGCCCCAGCCCATGCCCTTCGCCGCCAGCGGGGTCGGCGCGGTAAAAACGCTCGAAAATCAGCGGCAGATCGTCCGGGTGGATGCCGGGGCCGTTATCCTGCACCGTGATGACTTCATAATCCCCCTCGGTGTACGACTGCACCCAGATCGTGCTGCCGGCGGGCGTGTATTTGAGCGCGTTGGTGACGATATTGGTCACGGCGCGGCGCAGCCGGGTAGCTTCGCCGGGGATGGCCGGCGCGTTCGGGTCAGGCATAAAATTCAGGGTCTGGTCGGCGCGCCGGGCGACCGGGCCGTATTCCTCGATCACGCTTTCCAGCATCCGGTTGACGTTCACCAGCGCGAACGACCATTCTGGCCGCTGCGATTTGGAACTGTTCGCCAGGTCATCCACGATTTTCGTCAGGTACTCCACCTGGGCTTCCAGAACGTCGGCGTGGTGCTGGCGGCGTTCCGGGTTGGCGACATATTTTTTGAGCAGGTACAGGCTGGTGTTCAGCGCCGTGAGCGGCGTTTTGAGGTCGTGCGAGGTGTCCTGAATCAGGTCTTGCAGCATCTTCACGCGCTCGCGTTCCAGCGCCAGTTGGATGCGCTGCTCCTCGCTTTGTTTGCGGTCGGTCACATCGGTGATGGTGGCGATCATGGACAGGATTTTGTCGTCGCTGTCCCGCACCGGCGTGCAGATGTATTCATAAATGCGCGCGCCGCTGCCGGTCGGCAGGCTGTAAGACCCCGTTAGCGGCTGGCCGGTGTCAAAGACGATTTTGCGCTCGCGGTCGAACTGCTCCCCGACCGAGGGGGGGATGCCGATTTCGCGCCAGGTTTTGCCGATCAGGGCTTCCAACTGCTGCCCGATGCTTTCCAGAAAAGACTGGTTGGCGTATAAAAAGCGTCCGGCGCGGTCGCAAATGTAGAAGTGAACCGGCGTGGTGGAAAGCACCTGGTCAAGCATCCGCTTCTGGTGGTCAAGCGCCGCCGCCAGGTCAATAAGCTGGTCTTCGGTGCGCTTCCGCTCGGTGATGTTGCGGGAGGCGATGGCGATGCCGTCCCCGACCGGGACGACCTGCCGGTGAAACCAGACGATGCGGTTGCCGGGAAAAATCACCGGCACTTCATCTTCCAGCGGGCGTCCGGTTTTGACGACTTCGATATACTGCTGGACGATGCCCTGCTCGCAGTGGAAGGGCCACAGATCGCACAAATTCCGGCCAATCATCTGCTCGCGCGGCATTCGGGCCATCTGTTCGGCGCGCGCGTTGGCATAGGTGACGGTGAAATCCACGATTTCGCCGGCTGCATCGCGGGCGCTGTCCAGCAGGAAAAAACTATCCATGCTGCCTTCGGCGGCGGCATAAAAGCGCGTCTGGCTGCGCTGCGCCACATCCTGCGCTTCTTGCAGCGCGCGCTGGTGTTGGCCGAGGCGGGACTGATAGTGCCGGTGAACGATGCTCACAAGGGTTATCAGGGTCGTCATCAAGGCCAGAAAAGCCAGAATAATCAGCGAGACGACCGGGTGTTCCTGCGGGGTGACAACCATCACCAGCGCCGCGCCGATGATCTGGACGGCGCTAAAAACGATGGTTTCCCACACCGGCAGCGAAACGCTGCTGACCAGGATGCCGACGGACATAAAAGCCAGCGCCCCGGAATGTGCCGGATGCTGGTAGCTTTCCACCAGCGGTTGGGTAAGGATGACGATGACCGCCAGCCGCGCCACCAGCCGGTAATGGGGGGTGCGGCTGAGGCCATAAAGCACGCCCAGATAGACGGGCGTCGTTAAGACTGTCCAGTGGTCGTTAAGGGCGGTCGGGGTGAAGATGACCAGTACGGCCAGAAAAAATACTCCGGTCGCGGCCAGCAGCAGCAGCAGCGCCGACAGCAGCCGGGCGCGCCGCCGTTCATTCATATCCTGGATGGCGGGGGCTGGCTGTGTCAGTTTTCCCAAAACGCTGACAAATTGCTCGGACAGGTTAAGATACTCCCGGAGTGGGTATACCATGTTGGGGTAACTCTGGTTAAGACGCTTATAAAGCCGTCCCAAATCAGGACAGGACGCACTTTTTTTCAGTATAACACCATCAGTGCCATGAAATGTAAATGACTTTTCCTAAATTATCGTTATAGTTCCGGTAGAGATATAACACGGCTCGAATGTTGGGTATTTTTTATGGTTGGCAGGCGCTAATAATTTCCGCGCGGCGCGAAGTTGGCTACAATAGAGGCCGCTTGACGCAGCCATCAGAGAGATTATGACCACCACCCAGAAGAAAGAGGAACAGGGTCTCTCCAATCTGGCGGTGCGGGCGCTGACCGCCCTGGTCGGCGGGCCGCTGGCGCTGGCGGTATCGTATGCCGGCGGGCCGCTTTTCGGCATCGTTCTGGCGCTGCTGGCGGCGCTGGCGCTGCTGGAATTTTACGCCCTGGGGCGCGACCGCCAGATGCAGGGGAACGCTCTGGTGGGCATCCCGGCGCTGGCGGCGCTGCTGATCGTGTTTGAAGCCGACGCCTATGGCCTGCTGCTGCCGCTGTTCGGGCTGGCCGCTGCCGCCGTTTATGGGGTCGAACGCGCCCGGCGCGCGCCGCTGCCGGCCTACCGCGCGCTGACGACGGCAGCCGGGCTGGCCTACGTCGGCCTGCCCTCGGCTTTTTTGATCGCTGTTCGCGCTCTGCCGGATGGTTTTTACTGGCTGGCGCTGGCCCTGGCGCTGACCTGGGGGACGGATACGCTGGCTTATGCCGGGGGGCGGCTGTGGGGCAAACACCTGCTGGCCCCGGCTGTTTCGCCCAAAAAGACGGTTGAGGGGGCCGTCGTGGGTATGGCCGGCGGGCTGCTGTGCGGCCTGGCCTGGGCCGGCATGACCGGCCTGCTGAGTGCCGGCCTGCTGCCCCTGCTGGCGCTGAGTCCGCCGGTGGCCGTCCTGGGCGACCTGTTCGAGTCGCGCATCAAACGGTTTTTCCATGCCGGCGATTCGCATCTGGCCGGGCTGAACTTGATACCGGGACACGGCGGCGTGCTGGACAGAATCGATTCGCTGATCTGGGTGGCGGCGCTGTTTTACGGGTATATCGGGCTGACCGGCATAACAGGCTAAACGGACGGCTGATTTTCCGCTAAAATAGAAGTTAGCTTATCTATCCCTGAGCCGTGCAGCAGGCTTAAGCATGTAAATTTGAGGTGCAAACGATGGTTCGTGGCAACGAAGGCATCCAACCTAACCGCGAAGAGCTGCTTCAAATGGGCATACGCGCGGCCAAAGCCGGAAATCGGGATGCGGCGCGTATCACCTTCCAGCAGATTCTCAGCCAGGATAAACGCAACGAGCGGGCGATGATGTGGATGGCGAAAATCGCCGAATCCCCCGCCGAGCGCAAAAAGTGGCTCAATCGCGTCCTGGCCGTCAACCCGGAAAACGAATCGGCGCGGCGAACTTTGCAGAAGATGGCCTATAAACGCAGCGCCAAAGAAAACCGCACCCTCCTGATTTTTGGCCTGGTGGCCGGGGTGATGATCGTGCTAGGGGTGGTGGTGGTGCTGGTGCTGTTCGTGCTGCCCCGTTGAGCCGCCCGTTCGCCCAACTTTTTATTTGTCTGCGGTTGTTATACAATTAAAGAAGATTTCACACGCGAACGGAGGGCAGTTTGGCGGCGAATCGCTCGGCAGATGAACGGTTGAAAGCGGGTATCGAGGCCGCTCGGCAGGGCGACCGGGCCAACGCCCAGAAGCTGCTGCGCCAGGTCGTAACCTCCAACCCGAATAACGAAGTCGCCTGGATGTGGCTGGCCTCGGTCGCGGAGTCGCTGCAAGAGCGGCGTTCCTGCCTGGAGCGGGCGCTGCGTATCAACCCGAACAATACCCGCGCCCAGGAGGCGCTGCGCCAGCTTGAAGCGGTATCACCGCGCCCGTCGCGTTCGGCAGTCCCGGCGGCGCGCGCCCCACGCCGCGCGCCCGGCGAACCGCGCCGGATGAACCCGGCTTATGTGGTAGTGGGCGTGCTGGTGGTGCTGGCGGTGATCGGCGCGGTGGTAATCGGCGGCCTGTTGGGGGAACAGCCGCAGCCGCTCAACCGGGCCACGCTGGCGGTTTTTGACGCGCTGGTGAATACCGCTACCCCCACCGCTACCCCCAACCCGGACACGTTTACGGCCACGCCTTTTCTCGGCGTGATCGTGCAGCAGCCGACGCTGGTCTGGACGCTGCCCCCGACCTTCACGCCGACCTTCACGCCGACGGCGACGGCCATGCCGCCGCCAACGGCCACGCCGCTGCCGGCAGCGGCTTTTACGCTGCTGTATGCCGGGCTTTCCGGGGGCGATACGCAGCCGGCCCTTTACCGCAGCGCCGGCGACGGCTCCGGGGCGCAGCTGGTCGGCGCGAGCGCGTTGGGATTTAGCGACGTGGCCTTTGCCCCGAACGGCCAGACGGTGGCTTTTGTGCGGACGGTTACAACCGCCGGCCCGGATGGGGGCGAAATCGCCGCGCCGGAACTGTTCATCGCGCCGGTGGACAACCTGGAAGCGGCGCGCCAGATCACGCAGATGGGGGGCAGCCGGCTCGCCAGCCCGACCTGGGCGCCCGACTCGATTCAACTGGTGTTCGTCAGCGATGTGGGCGGAGATGATAACCTGTGGTACATCACCGAGGACGGCAACAACCTGCGCCCGATGACCGATAATCCCGGCGTGGACAAAGACCCGGCCTGGTCGCCCAACGGCGATGTGATTCTGTACGCTTCCGACCAGGGGGGGCGGCCAGGCAGCGGCCTGACGCAGATTTTCAGCATCACGCCGGACGGCGCGACCATCACCCAGCTGACCGTCAGCGGCAACAGCAGCTATTCTCCGGCCTGGTCGCCGGATGGAACGCGGGTGGCCTTCGCCAGCGACCGCAGCGGCGACGGCGACATTTACCTGATGGACCCGGACGGGCAGCGTCCCTTCTTGCTGACGGTGGATGACCGGGGGGCGGAAGACCGTCAGCCGGCCTTCAGCCCGGATGGCCGTTGGGTGATTTTTCTGTCCAACCGCGAGGGTGATACTTTCCAACTCTACCGGGTGGATTTGGAGGGCCGGACGGTTGAACGCCTGACCAGCGTGGACACGCTCATCCAGGCTTTTAGCTTCCTGCCGTTCCGGCGCTAAACAAGGATTTTCATCGTGAGCCAAACGAACCTTCAGGAATTGTTGAAAAAAGGCATCGAAGCCGCCCGCGAGGGTAACAAAGCGGAAGCGCGCGGGTACTTCGAGCAGGTGGTGGAACTGGACGAGCAGAACGAGCGCGGCTGGTTCTGGCTGGCGTCGGTGGTCGAGTCGGAAGACGAAAAACGCATCTGTTTAAAGAATGTGCTGCAAATTAACCCTGGCAACGAACGCGCCCGCGCGGCGCTGGACAAAATCGAAACCAGACAGCAGCGCAGCCAGGCAGAAGCCGAAGTCATGCCCGGTGTGACGCGCCGCCAGCTAACCCTGGCAGTCGGCGCGGGGGCGGTGGTGATCGCGCTCATTCTGATCGTTTTTGTCGCCATCACCACCACCACTAACAACCGCATCGCCCAGGAAAGGCGCGATGCGGCGCTGATCGTCCAGGCGCAGACCGAAGCGGCAGTGACCCAGACGGCGCTGGTCGTCCAGGCCGAGGAGACGATGCTGGCGCTGGTTTCGCCCACGCCCACGCCCACCGCCACCCCACGCGTGACGCTGCCGCCGACCTTCACTTTTACGCCCCCGCCGGAAGAAGGTCCCGGCGCAGCCACGCCGCTGGCTCCCCCGCCGCCGGGTTTAGGCGGGCTGGTCGGCTGGAGCGGGCGAGATATATCAAACCTGGGCTTTCTGCCGATCATGCTGTTCCAGGTCGGCAGCGGTCAGAGCAGTTTGGTGACGGACGACATCGGCGCGAATCCGATCTTCAGCCCCGACGGCCAGCGGGTGCTTTACACCCGTTATTTCCCGACCACCTTTGACTTCGGCATTTCGGCGGTTACGTTGAGCGGCGGCGAAAACCGGCCCATCGGCCAGGGACTGCCGTTCCTCAAGCCGAAAATGCCGTATTTCTGCCCGTCGGCCAATATCCTGTCGTTCGTGGCGATTTCGACCGCCTCGCGCGAGATTGATTTCAGCGGCCAGAATGTGCAGATTTTCCAGGTTTACACGCTCAACCTGGATAACAACGATCTCCAGCGGCTGACCAACGACCAGGCGGTTTACAGCTACCCTGCCATCTCGCCGGACTGCTCCCGCATTGCCGCTGTTCGTAATGATGTGCGCGGGTCGAGTCCTGGCGAGGACATCGTGATTATTGATGTGATTAGCCGCTCGCAAACGCCGCTGACCAACGACCTGGGCAACTTTATCGAAAGCGCGCCGCGCTGGTCGCCGGACGGCACGCAGCTAACCTATGCCGCCGCCCAGGCCACCACGCCGAAAAATAACGATATTATCGTGCGTTCCGCCGATGGTTCTGGCACGCCGCTGGTTCCCATCCGCGATGCTGCGGACGATATTTATCCGGTGTTCAGCCCCGATGGGCGTTATATCGCCTTCGCCAGCAACCGCACCGGGTTTTACAACATTTTTATCTACGACCAGCTAGAGGGGACGACCTACCAGCTTACCAATACCGAGGAGCAGACGTACCCTGGCGATTGGAAACCCTAGCCCGCACGGGCGCGTCGGCGCGCCCCAACTGTGGAAGGCGCGATGAGCCAGCAATCTCCTACCAGCCGCTTCACCGACCTGATGCAGGCCGGTCGGGTGGCCTATGAAGCCGGCAAGCCAAAAGCGGCGCATGACCTGTGGAAAGAAGCCGCCGCGCTGGAGCCGTATAATGAGCAGGTCTGGCTGGCGCTGCTGGATGTGCTGCAAACCGACGACGACCGGCGCGTGTGCCTGCAAAACATCATCGCCATCAATCCGCTCAACGTGCAGGCCCGGCGGCAGTTGAACCGGATTGACGCGCGGCTTCAGCGGGAAAAACTTCAGCAGCAGGCGCGCCAGCGGCAGCGCCTCAACTGGCTGCGCCAGCGCCGCCGTCTGTTCGTGCGCGCCATCCTGCTGGGCATTGCCATCGGTTTATCCGGGGTGTTTTTCGGCCTCGTCATCAGCATCCTGCTCTACGCCCTGTAAGCCCAGGCGTAAATCGGACGCCAGCCGGCTGACTTCCAGCGCCGCCATCTCGATGGTATGGGCATTGGTCATGACGCGCTGGCCGATGCGTTCCAGCCGCTCGATGCCGATGGCGATTTCTTCCAGCGTATTCACCTGCTGGCGGGCCACGTCGTAAACCTCGCTGATGGTCTGGTGAGAGGCGACGACGGTTTCTGACAGTTCCACCATAAACGTTTCAACCTGCTGCGTCATGGCGACGCCGGCATCCACGCCCCTTAAGCCTTCTTCGGTGGCATGAACGGTATCCTTCATGGCAGCCTGGATTTCCCCCAGGATGGCGCGCACCTGGCGGGCGGCCTGGGTGGACTGCAAGGACAGCGCGCGCACTTCGTCCGCCACCACGGCGAAACCGCGCCCCTGCGCCCCGGCGCGCGCCGCTTCGATGGAGGCGTTCAGCGCCAGCAGATTCGACTGAATGGCGATTTCGCTGACCGACGAGATGATGTCGTCAATGCGCTGGGCGAACTGCGCCAGCGCCAGGATTGTCCCGGCGATGGCCGATACCTGGGTGCGAATCTGGTTCATGCCCTGGATGGCTTCCTGAATGGCGCGCCGTCCATTCAGCGACGTATCGGTGGACTGACGGGTGGAGGCGGCCAGGGCGCGCGTCTGATCCTGGGCCAGCTGGGACTGGTTGAGAAATTCGTCCAGCAGGCGGTGGGCGCGGCTGACAATTTCGGCCTGTTCGGTCGCGCCGATGATCTGCTGGCCGGTCATATCGTGGATGGTGGCGACGGCGCGGGCCAGTTTATCCTCCGCCGGCGGCGCAAGCGGTGCGGCGGTCGGTTTTTCCTGGGAGACAGCCGCGCGCGCGGCAGACGGCGGGCGGCGCAGCAGCCAAAGAGCAGCGGCGTTTAAAACCGCCGCCAGCGCCAGGCCGGACGCGGCCATGGTGGGAGATGTCCATACCAGGACGGCAGTCAAAAACCCCAGGGCGCACAACAGCCCCAACAGGTTTATCGCGGCAGGCGGAGAGGCTAACAGGCGTTCGGGCAGGATTCGAGTCATGGCAGGTTCTTATTTACGGGGCGCGCGGCGCGCCCAACGTCGGGATACTTCTGGCGCATCAACAAGATGAGAATGCCTGCCTCCGACAGTGGGCTTAAGCCCACTGCCAGTATGCAGATTAAGTACTAGCATATGTCCAGAACCCGCCCGGCGCAATCTGGCCGCCGGGATGCAGCCGTCAGCGTTTGTTTTCCGGGACGGCGAAAAACATGCGCCCGGTTTCCTTGTTGATGAACTTGGTCACGTTGACGTTGATGGTGCGATCCATGTAAACCTTGCCGCCTTCCACCACCACCATCGTACCGTCCTCCAGGTAGCCGATGCCCTGGTCGGCTTCGCGCCCTTCCTGGATGATACGAATCGGGAAGGTATCGCCCGGCAGGTAAATCGAGCGCACCGCGTTGGACAGCGCATTGACGTTTAACACCTGGACACCCTGCGCTTCGGCGATGCGGTTGAGCGGGTAGTCGTTGGTCAGCACCGGCGCGTTAAGCTGGACGGCCAGCGCCACCAGCTTGTCGTCTACATCCGGGATGCTGGGGAAATCATCCTCGATGATTTTGAACGGCACGGAAGCATCGCGCTGAAGTTCGTTGAGTTTCGCCAGCCCGTGCCGCCCCCGGTTGCGGCGCAGCGGGTCGGACGAATCGGCCACCTGATGCAGTTCGTTGATGACAAAACGCGGCACGACCAGCGTCCCGCCCAGGAAGCCGGTCTGGGCGATGTCCACAATGCGCCCGTCAATCAAAACGCTGGTATCCAGCAAAATCTGGCGTTCTGCGCCCAGGCTGCCCCAGCGTTTGCCGCGCGCGCCGCCAAAACGCTCGCCCAGGAAAAGCCAGATTTCGCGGGAGCGCACGCTGAAGATGGTCAGCCCCAGATAACCGGCCAGGATGGAAAACAGCGGGGGCAGCAGGTTGCCCAGGGGCGGCTCCAGCAGCGAGAGCGGATAAGCGGCCAGCAGCGCCGCCAGCAGGCCGCAGAACGCCCCGGCCAGCGCCATAAACAGCACGTCTACCGGCATTTCGCTGATGGTTTTGCGGATGGCCCGCCAGGGGCGCACCGTCAGCCAGGGCGTTAAAATCAGCCCGACCAGCATCCCCACCAGCGCCAGGATGACCGCCGTCGCGTCGCCGGGCAAACCCGTGACCGCCGGCGGGATGTCCGCGCCGATGCGCGCGCCGATTAATGCGAACAAAACGGTTCCGATCAACCGTGAGATAAAATCAGCAGACATGATGTTTGAACTCCGGGGTTTCGCTGGCGGGCGCGGCTCACAGATAAACAGGGTGAGCAAAGGCCAGTTCGGGAATGGCTATGGCGCTGGCCGGGACTCCCGCAGGACAAAACCCAATAAAGGTCGAACAAAAAGCGGCGGCAGCGGGCGCTGTCGCCGTCCCCGCAAAATTCGATGACAGGTATTCGCGGGGACTGTTTGATTCCCGATACACCATACTTCGACTCTAGCATGTCCGCCGGGGTTCGTCAACGCGCGCGGGTTTAACCGAAGCCCCGGCTGCCGCTCTGGCCGGTTTTTTGCAGGCTGTAGGCCTGCCGGTGCAGCATCAGGATGTCGTCTATTGCCAGTTCGCGGTTCTGCGCGTGCTGGAAGGCCGTTTCGCGCCCGACGCTGAACATATAATGCGACCCGGCCACCACCCGTATATTGGCCGACGGCACTTCCAGCGAACTGAGCAGGTCCATCATCGGCAGCAGGCCCACCAGCGCGTCTTTGTGGCCCAGCAGCACGCGGAACAAATCCCACTTGCGGGCGATTTCCCAGTTGTTGAGCATTCCCATCGCCTGGAAGGTGGCCGCGATCACGCCGCGCGGCGTTTCGCTGTACTGCCGGGCGTGCGCCTGTTTGACGTAATCGTCCGACCCGCCGCACAGCGTATCAATCATGTTCGGTTTGATAAGCTGTTCAATCGGCTCGAACAGTTTGATGCGGTTCACCAGCCCGATGCCCAGCCCCATGGCGGTATAAAACGCCCGGTGTATGGCGTCGTTAAGCAGCAGCGCCGGGGCGATGGCGTAGCGCGTTTCCTCGCCCATCCGCCAGAAGATGGGGTTGAGGTAAAACAGCGCCGCGCCGCCCATGCTGTGGCCGACGAAATTAATCACCTTCGGCATCGGGTCACCCGGCTGTCGGCGGATTTTGAGCAGGTTCACCCATTTTTCGATGGTGAACATGGCCGACGGCGGGCAGCAGGTATCCAGGGCGGGTGTTGTATCCACGAAGCGCGTTTCGCCAAAACCATTGTGGTCAACCGAAAACGCCACCAGCCGGCGGTTGGTCTTCACCACCATACCCGGCAGGTCTTCCCAGATGGTATGGTTGCCCGTCCAGCCGTGAATGAAGATGGCGTAACCTTCGACATCGGCCAGGCGTCTTTCCAGCATGTCGTCCGGGGTGTCGAAATCCTCCGGCCAGATGACCTGCCAGGCGAAATCCACCAGGCCGCGCTCCAGCAAAAACCCGCGCCCCTCGTTGGCCGATAAAAAGCCGCGATTGACCAGATCGCTGATGCGATAGTGGGCCACCTGCGTATTCGGGACCGTGCCGACGCCGCGTTTATAATACCCCTGCACCCATGCCAGCGACGATTTTGAAACCACCATTCCCGCGCCTCCAGTTTGTTTATCAGATTTTTCCGGCAGCAGATTATTAATTTCCAATTATATTATGGCCGCGCGCGGCATCGAAAAAAAGCCCCTTTCTCGATTGAAGAAAGGGGCAGGTTGGTTTTATCCAGGTGGCAGGGTGGGCAGCGGCCCGCTGCTGGTGGGGGTTGCGGGCGGCGGGGCCAGCGTCGGCTGGCTGTTGGCGGTGTTTTCTTCCTCGCTGCCGGCCTCGGCGCTGGGTTGGGCCAGCGGCTGCCCGCTGCCCGCCGGGTTTACGCCCGGCAGCACCTGCGCGCCGGTGTTCAGGTCGGCGGCGCAGCGGAAACCAATCCACAAAGCCTGGCTGGCCGGGTCAAAGCTCTGGCGGTGGACGCTGCGGGCGAAAAACGGCACGGCATCCCACGAGCCGCCGCGCACGACCTTTTCCGTCCCGGCGACCGGCCCGGTTGGGTTGATGATGGCCGACGGCGACTGCGCCTGCTGCGTGTAAAAGGCTGCCGAATACCAGTCGCTCACCCATTCGGCCACGTTGCCGGCCATATCCAGCATCCCGTAGGCGCTGGCCCCCTGTGGGTATGTGCCGACCGGCTCCGAGCCGTCCAGCGCCGGGTCTACCCTGGGCCGGCTGGTATTGGCAAGCGCGGTATCAAAGGTATTGCCCCAGGGATACAGGAAGTTCTGCGGGCCGCGCGCCGCGCGCTCCCATTCGGCCTCGGTCGGTAGGCGGCGGTTGAGCGTGGCGCAGTATTTACGCGCGCCGTACCACGTCACGCCCGTAACCGGGTGGTTGGCGATAACCGGGTTGACACGGTAATTGGCGCTGTCAAAAATGATGTTGCTGTTCTGGTCTTCGGCGCGGGTGGCAGCGCAGATTTGCCCGTCGCAGCCGCTGCGGTGGCTGTTGGGTCCCATCCAGTTCAAAAAGGCGATGAACTGCGCGTAAGTGACCTCGGTCACTTCCATCTGGAAGGGGTCAACCGTCACATTATGCGGCGGCGACGAGTCCTCGCCGTAGGCCAGCAGGCAGTTGCCCTCAAAAACGTTCACGCATTCGTTGACGGCAGCCGCGACTTCCTGCGCGGTTGTCCCCATCTGGAACGTGCCGCCGTCCACCGCGCGCAGCTCGGTAAGCTGGCCTTGCAGCGCGTCGGGGATGGCGCTCTGGGCGCCGACGTTCAATGCGCCAGATTGGGCGGCTGTCGGCGCTTCGGTCGGCGTGGCGCTTGGCTCGATCTGGATTTCAGCCGGATCGGTGGTGGGCGTGGGCGTGGGGGCCAGGGCTTCCACCTGGCCGATGGTCGGCTGCGGCGTGGGCGAAACCAGCACTTCGGTCGGGGGCAGGGTGGGCGTGGCCGGTTCGGGCGTGGCGGTGATGACAAACGGCGTTTGCGAAGGCCGCCCCGCGACCAGGAAACCGGCGGCATCCTCGCCAAACACACCGGACGCCGCGCCGATCACCAGCGCCAGCCCTACCACTGCCGCGCACCCGAACCCGATTACAAAACCGATGGTGATCCACTGCCACGCCGCGCTGCCAGAACGGCGTCCGCGTAACGTGCCGTAATTTCGTGACATAAACACAACTCCGTCTGAATCGTCCGCAAAGGACAAATTGCACCCAAGTGTAACACATGCGAACCTCACTTCAAGCCCGACGCTTGCCCGGCGATTGGGCGACGGCGCGGCTGTGGCACGAATCGGTTGACATGCGCCAGACCAAACGTTACGCTTTGAGTAAAGCGTGATGACCCAGAAGGCTGACTGCCGAGGATGTCTCCGTGACCGATATTCCCATCTCCGACGACTCTGCCGCGTTGGATGGACTGCGCCCCGTCAACCTCCGAACCGATCTTGGCCCGCTGGCCGACCTGCTGGAAATTGCATTTGAATCCAGCATGGACGGCGGCGGACGCAGCGCCATCCGCGAAATGCGCTCCCTCAGCCGGTTGAGCGTCGGGCTGAACGTGCTGCAAAATATCAGCGAGCTGGCGCAGGGCATGAGCCTGGGTTACGTCTGGGTGCAGGATGCCCGGCTGATTGGCAACGTGTCCGTTTATCCGGCCAACGCGCCGGGCGACCTGGCGAAAGCCTGGATTATCGCCAATGTGGCCGTCCACCCCGATTACCGGCGGCAGGGAATCGCCCTGCGTTTGATGCAGGCCAGCCTGGAGATGATCCGGCAGCAGGGCGGCACAAAAGCCATCCTCCAGGTGGACGGCGACAACGACGGCGCGCAGCGCCTGTACCGGCGGCTGGGTTTCGTCGAAGAACGCACCTGGATCACCTGGCGGCGCTCCCCCGGCGCGACCCGCCCTTCGCCGCTGCCGGCTGCGCCATATATCACGCGGCGGCGCGGCGATGAATGGCGGGTGGAATACCAGCTGGCGGAGCAGGTTTACCCGGTGGAACGGGGCGGATTGGGCTGGCTGCGCCCCCTGCATACCAGCCTCTTTCGCCGTCCCCTGGGGCGGCTGGTGGCGGACTGGCTGAACCTGCGCGGAATCGAACGCCTGATTATCCGCGCCGAAGACCCCTCCCACCTGCTGGCGGCGCTGTGGGTCGAAACCGGTTTTATGTCCGGCTCGGCGCAGCTTACGTTAATCGTCCACCCGGATTATGAAGGAGTGTACGACGAGGCGCTGTTAAATACGGCAGTACGGCGTTTTGGCGCGTCGCTGGCGCTCACCCTGGAATACCCTGCCGACCGCACTACCAGCCGGGGTATTCTGCGCCGGTACGGTTTTTCGCCCCGGCGTGAGGTCGTTCATATGCGCTGGGATGTCGTGTAGAAAGGGTTCCCCCGCCTTCATGGAGCTGTTGATTATTCTGTTTATCACCCTTTTAAACGGCCTCCTGGCGATGTCGGAAGCGGCTTTTATTTCGGTGCGGCGGGCGCGTTTGCAGCAGTTGGCCGACGATGGCGACCCGCGCGCGCGCCTGACGCTGCACATGCAGCAGGACCCCAACCGCTTCCTGTCCACCACGCAGATCGGTATCACGCTCATCGGCATCCTGGCCGGCGCCTTCGGCGGCGCGACGGTGGCCGGGCAGCTGGCGGACGAGATCAACCGGCTTATCCCGGCGCTGGAGCCGTACAGCCAGCCGGTTGCCCTGACGCTGGTCGTCCTGCTGACGACGTACCTCTCGCTGGTGGTCGGCGAACTGGTGCCAAAACGGCTGGCGATGCAGAACCCCGAACGTATCACGCTGGCGATCATGCCCGTCATGCGGCTGCTGTCGGTCATCAGCGCGCCCATTGTGCGTTTTCTGGGCGCGTCCACCAATCTGGTGCTGGCGATCATCGGCGCGCGCCCGTCCGACGAGCCGCCGGTGACGGAGGCGGAAATCGCGGCGCTCATTCGCCAGGGCATCGAGGCCGGGGTGTTTGAGGAGGGCGAGGAAGAAATGGTCGCCGGAGTCTTTAGCCTGGGCGACCGGCGGGTAGACCTGATGATGATCCCCCGCACCGAAATCGAATGGCTGAACCTGGACGACCCGCTGGAAGACAACTTGGACAAAATCATCGCCAGCGGCCATTCCCGCTTCCCGGTGGCGCAGGGGGCGCTCGATCATGTAGTCGGTGTCGTGCGCGCCAAAGACCTGCTCAACCGCGCCCTCACCGGCCAGCCGGTAGACTTAAAAAGCTGCCTGCGCGAACCGCTGTTCGTGCCGGAAAGCGCCCCGGCCTCCAGCGTGCTGGAACTGTTCAAACAGTCGCGCAAGCATATCGCGCTGGTGATCGGCGAACATGGCGGCGTGGAAGGGCTGGTGACGATCAACGACCTGATCGAAGAAATCGTCGGCGACATCGAACGCCCGCAGGTGACGGAGCGCGCCGACGGCTCGTGGCTGCTGGACGGGCTGCTGCCGGTGGAAGACCTGAAAGACCTGCTGGATATCAAAGACCTGCCGGAGGAAGAAGAAGGCCATTACCAGACGCTCGGCGGGTTCATCATGGCGCATCTGGGGCGCATCCCGGCGGCTGCCGACCGTTTTGAGTGGGGCGGCTTCGGTTTTGAGGTGATGGACATGGACGGTCGGCGCGTGGATAAAGTGCTGGTGAAGCCGGTCCCGCCGGACGAAGCGAAGGCGGATTTCACGATATGAGCGAAACCATTTTCCTGGTAGACGACGAGCAGCATATCATTGATCTGGCGAAGATGTACCTGGAACAGGCCAATTATACCGTCACCAGCACCACCGACGGCCAGATCGCTCTGGCGCGCATCCTGGCCGAAAAACCGGCTCTGGTGGTGCTGGACCTGATGCTGCCGGGGCTGGACGGCTGGGAAGTCTGCCGCCGCGTGCGGGCGCAGTCCGACGTGCCGATCATCATGCTGACGGCGCGCACCGAGGATGTAGATCGCATCGTGGGGCTGGAACTGGGTGCGGACGATTACCTGACCAAACCGTTCAACCCGCGCGAACTGGTGGCTCGCGTTCGGGCTATTCTGCGCCGGGCGTCCCCCCGCCCTGCCGCCGCCGACGAGGGCACGCCCATCGTCATCGGCAACCTCAGCATCTACCCGGAAAGACGGCTGGCGCTGGTTGAAAACCGTCCGGTGGATTTACGCATGAAGGAGTTCGATCTGCTGCTGGCGCTGGCGCAGAACCCCGGCGTGGTGTTCTCGCGGGAAAAGCTGCTGGACGTGGTATGGGGCTTCGACTTCGCCGGGGAAACGCGCACCGTAGACGTGCATATCGCCCACCTGCGGCACAAACTGGCCGGGATGCAGGCCGGCATCGAAACCGTGTGGGGCGTGGGCTACAAGCTGGAGATGGCTTAAGGCCGCGCGTTAATCCGGCTGAGGGGCGCTGTCCTGCCTGAACAGATCGTTGAGATCGCCCTCGTTCTCCGGCGCGACGACGACCGTTAATGTATCCCCGGCGCGGATTTCGGTGATGCCGTGCGGGACGATCAGTTTGCCGCCGCGCCGGATGGACGCGACCACGCTTTCGGTGGGCCAGCGCACATCCCGGATTTTCTGGCCGGCGATGGGCGCGTCCGGGCGGACGTGCCGTTCCACCACCCGCGCGCCGGTCAGGGTATTGAGGCGGATCTGTCCGGCGCGGTGCTGCTGTTCGCGTTTGTGGATGACCGCAATGCTGTAGGCGCGCACTATGCAGTCTCGCGTCAGCAGGCCGACCAGCTCGCGCGTGCCGGGCTTGACAACCGGAAGGCCGCCGATGTCGCGGGCGCTCATGCTGCGAATGGCCGTCCACAGTACGTCATCCGGCGCAGCCGTGATGACCTGGCGCG
The DNA here is from genome assembly GCA_014338005.1 of Chloroflexota bacterium. Lineage (GTDB taxonomy): Bacteria > Chloroflexota > Anaerolineae > Aggregatilineales > Phototrophicaceae > CFX2. The sequence goes on from QUBZ01000038.1 coordinate 26,249, forward strand.
TGCAGATGTCACCGACCGTCAGCGGGCGGTCGTGGTTGGACTCAAACGCGCCCTGCAAATCGCCGAGCGTGACGATGCCGGCCAGCAGCCCTTCATGGTTGACCACACACAAACAGCGCGTCTGGGTTTGGCGCAGCCGGTCGCGCAGTTCGCGCAGACTGACGCTTTCATGAATGGTCGGCGGCGGGGTATGCATGGCTTCGCCGACGGTGATGCCCTGCATCACATCCACGTCGCGCCCCTGTTCCAGCCGTAGGCCGCTGTGCAGCAGGGTCAGGGTATCAATGCCCGCCGGCACCAGCCGTTCGGTCAGGTAAACGCAGATCACGGTCGTGAACATGATCGGCAAAATCAGGCGGTAGTCGTTGGTCAGTTCAAATACCAGCAGGATGCCGGTGATCGGCGCGCGCACGACGCCGGCCATCACGGCGGCCATGCCGGCGATAGCATAGGCCTGCGGGCTGCCGGTCAGTTCGGGCGGGGCGACACTGGCCGCCAGCAGCCCGAACGCGCCGCCCAGCATCGTGCCAACGAACAGCGTCGGCGCGAAGATGCCACCCACGAAACCGCCGGCGAGGCTGACCGCCGTCATCAGCAGCTTGCCGAACCCCAGCACCAGCAGCAAGCCGAAGGAGAAACTTTCGCCGGCATTCAGCACGGCGGCCATCGTCTCGCGCCCCGGCCCCATGAGCTGCGGCAGAAAAATCGCCACCACACCGACCAGCACCCCGGCCAGTGCCGCTTTAAACGGTCGCCGTAGATGCACGTATTTATGCCACAGGTCATGCTGCCAGTGGACGACATGGATAAAAGCCACCGATACCGGGGCCAGCAGCAGCCCCAGCCCCGCATACAGCACGATTTCGGCAGGGCCGCCCATCGTAAAATTCAGACGCCCCAGGACAGGCGTCACGCCGGTGAGCGCCTGGATGAACACCGAGGCGATCACCGAGGCCAGCACCACCACGCTGAACGAGCCGGTCGAAAACTCGCCGTTGAGGATGACTTCCATGCTGAAAAACACGCCGGCAATGGGCGCGCGGAAGGCAGCGGCAATGGCGCTGGCCGACCCGGCGGCCACCAGCAGGCGCATCCGTTCTTCAGACAGGTGCAGCTTTTGACCGAAAAACGAGCCGATGTGCGCGCCGATCACCACACTGGGCGCTTCCGGCCCGACCGACGCGCCCGCCCCCAGAGAGAGCGCTGCCGCCGCCGCTTTAACCGGCATCACTTGGTAGCGCAGGCGTCCCCCCGCCAGCGCCACCGCCTCGATAATCCCGGCTAGGCCGTGATGCCGCTCCGCGCCGACGAACCGTTCCATCATCCAGCCCACGACCAGCCCGGCCAGCCCCAGACTGACGACTACCGCTGCGGCGCCCAGGATATGGCCCAGAACTTCGACCGCCAGCCAGTCGTAAAAGAGATGATGGAAAAACTCAATCCCCAGGTCAAACAGCCAGACGCTGACGCCGGTCGCCAGGCCAACCATGACGGCCAGCAGCAGCAGGACGGTATTTTCGCCGAGATGCAGCCCTCGGCGTTCGAGAAAACGAAAACGTTTCAAACCCCAATAACCGTTCATAGCACTCTGTATAACACCGGCAGCCAGCATTTGCAATACGTATTGCAAAATGCGAACTTGCCGAAATTAAAAAGCTATGCTATAGTGCGAATGAGAAACGAACCACTTTTTTCTTCCCAGTATATCTACACTACCATTTGATGTGGCGCTGCCGACAAAGGTGCATAAACGTGCTGTTGTTTTGCAAAACGTCGAGCGGGCCGCAGCTTCTAAAATGGTTCCTCGCGTGTGCGATATGCCAGGATTTGGAGCGACCCCGGAGTGTCATAGCCTATGGATATTGCCCAGTTAGAAGCACGAACCCTCGATGAATTGAGACAGATCGCGCGCGAAAACGGCCTCATCGGTTACAGCCGGTCGAAAAAGCAGGAACTGGTGCTGGCGCTGCTGCGGGATAACGCCGAAAAGCAGGGGTACAAACTGCGCGGCGGCATCCTGGAAATCGTGGATGATGGCATCGGCTTTTTGCGGGCGGAGAAGTATCTGCCCGGCCCGAACGATATCTACGTCAGCCAGACGCAGATCAAACGTTTTAACCTTCGCACCGGCGATATGGTGATCGGGCAGGTGCGCGCGCCGAAGGATTCGGAAAAATACTACGGGCTGCTGCGCGTGGATGCGGTCAACGGCCTGAACCCGGAGGAGGCCAAAAACCGCCCGTTTTTTGAAGACCTGACGCCGATTTACCCCAACCAGCGGTACAGCCTGGAGACGAACCCGCGTATTTTATCTACACGGCTGCTTGACCTGTTCGCCCCCATCGGGCGCGGCCAGCGCGGGTTGATCGTCTCGCCGCCGAAGGCCGGTAAAACGACCGTTTTGAAGGAAATCGCCAACGCCATCAGCCACAACTATCCCGAAGTGCATCTGATGATCGCGCTGATCGGCGAGCGCCCCGAAGAAGTGACCGACATGGATCGTTCGGTGGACGCCGAGGTGATCGCCTCCACCTTCGACGACCCGGTGCAGCACCATACCCGCGTGGCCGAAATGGCGATCAACCGCGCCAAACGGCTGGTCGAAAGCAAGCAGCATGTCGTCCTGATGCTGGACAGCATCACACGGCTGGCGCGCGCCTACAACCTGGTCGTGCCGAGCAGCGGGCGCACGCTTTCCGGCGGTTTCGACCCGTCGGCCATTCACCCGCCCAAACGTATTTTTGGCGCGGGGCGTAATATCGAACAGGGCGGCAGCCTGACCATCATCGCTACCTGCCTGGTGAACACCGGCAGCAAGATGGACGACCTGATTTACGAGGAGTTCAAAGGCACGGGTAATATGGAACTGCTGCTCAACCGCAAGCTGCAAGAGCGGCGGCTGTTCCCGGCTTTTGACATCGAAGGTTCGTCCACCCGGCGCGAGGAACTGCTGCTTGGCCCGGACGTTCTCCAGCGCACCTATACCCTGCGTAACATGCTGGCCCGGCTGGCCGAAGACCCCGAACTGGGGACGGTGGGCGCTTACGAGCGTTTCATCAACCAGTTCAAACAAACCGAGTCCAACCTCGAATTTCTGGACAGCATCCCCGGCGGCAGCGTCGCGGCCATGAACAACCGGTCGTTTTTATAGGCGCGTCTCACCACCCGACTCGAAGCACTAAGGAACTGATTTAACCTGTATGATTGATGTAAACCAACTTCGCAAAGGCACGACCTTTTTGTCCGACGGCCAGATTTTCCGCGTTTTGACCTACACCCACACCAAACCCGGACGCGGCAACGCCACCATCCGCGTCAAGGTGCGTAACATGCGTACCGGCGCAACGCTGGAAATGACCTTCAACTCCGGCATGTCGGTGCAGGACATCCGCGTAGACAGCCACAACGTTGAATATCTGTACAGCGATGGCGAATTTCTGACCTTTATGGATTTGGACACCTACGAACAGCCGCAGATTCGTAAGGACGTGTTCGGCGACGACTTTCTGTATCTGCGGGAAAACCTCCAGCTTAAACTGAGCAGCTACGAAGGCGAGATCATTGATTACGAGCTGCCGAACACGGTTGACCTGAAAGTGACCGAGTCCGAAATGGCGATTGCCGGGGACACGGCCAACAACCCGCAGAAAAAAGTGACCCTGGAAACCGGGCTGGTGGTGCAGGTTCCCATGTTCGTTAATGTGGGCGATACCATCCGCGTGAACACCGACACCGGCGAATACATCACCCGCGTCTAAAATCGGGGGCGCATGACTGCGCGCCCCCGTTCCTTAAAACCCAAACCGCCGCAGAATGCGATCTACCGAAGCGACATAACCGCCGCCGAATAACCGCACGTGTACCAGCAGCGGGTACAGGTTGTACAGGTCGCGGCGTTCCTCGAAGAAGCCCGGCGCAAGGGGACGGTGTTCCTGGTAGCGCCGGAAGAAGGCCGCCCCGAACGTGTTAAACAACGTGCTGAAGGCCAGCTCGATTTCCGGGTGAGCGTAATAAATGGCCGGGTCGAGAAAGCCGGTGATGCGCCCATCCATCGCCAGGATGTTGGTCGTCCACAGGTCGCCGTGAATCAGCGACGGGTATTCCGGCTCGGCCAGCCAGCGTTCCAGCCGCCCGCACAGGCGCTCCAGGCGGGTGAACAGGCCGGCAGGCAGCGCCCCGGCGCGCCGCGCTTCCTGCCCCATGTACAGCAGCCGGTGATCGCGGAAGAAGTCCAGCCAGCGGGCGGTGGGCGGATTGGGCTGCGGCAGCCCGCCGATCAGCGTGTCGCGTTCCAGGCCAAAGCTCTGCCCCCGGATGCTGTGCAAATCGGCCACCAGGTCGGCGGCGTGGGCCTGCGCGGCGTCGTTTAAAAAGCTGTCCCCGGCGATGAAATCCATCACCAGCAGCGTATCGCTGCTGTAGCGCACCGCCGGGACGGGCAGGCGGCTGTGTTCGGCCAGGTAGCGCAGCATGTAACCTTCCAGCCCCAACCGCCCGCCCTGGCCGTCCGCTGTTTTGGCGACCAGCGACCCGCCGCCCGGCAGACGCACCCGGTATACGTCCCCGATGCAGCCGCCGCTGAGTGCGCTCAGGCCCTCTGGCCGGACACCCAGCGCCGTTTCGATGGTCGTCAGCAGGTCATCAAACATAATGTTTATTCCGGCGTGCCTCTGCTCTTTAAAATCTGCCGCGCCGTCTCCACCGAGGGCGCGAAGCGGTATTCAAACCCCATGCCGCCGTTTAAGGCCGAAAAAATGGGCAGTATTTCGTTCAGTATTTTGGGCAGCACCATCACCACCAACCCGGCCTTCGGGTGAATATCCCTGACGAACCCGCCCACATTGGCCTTAAAGTTCGGCGGCACAAGCGCGGAGTCTTGCAGGTGGATGATAAAATCAACCGGCGCGTCGGCGCTGTCCAGCCGTTGGTTGGCCTCTTTGACAGCGCCTCGAACGTCCTCCCATCCCCATGCGCCATAAAGCGTCATCCGAATGATACTGTTTTGCGGCGGGTCGTCCCACTCCACTATAACCGGCATGATATTCCCCCTTTATCATGCTTGGGCGATTCTTTAAGTGTATAACATTACGAATCGAATTTCTATGGATTTACATACTATGCCGGATGTGAACAATGTCACCATCCTGCACGATGTATTCTTTGCCTTCCAGCCGCATTTTGCCGGCGCTTTTGAGCGCGGCCTCGCTCCCGGCGGCGATCAGGTCGTCATATTTCATCACTTCGGCGCGGATGAAGCCTTTTTGCAGGTCGCTGTGGATGGCCCCGGCGGCTTCCGGGGCGGTCGCGCCGATGGAGACACTCCAGGCGCGCACCTCGTCCTCACCGACGGTGAAAAAGGACTGGATCGCCAGCAGTTGGTAGGACAGGCGGATGACTTTCGCGGCGCTCAGTTCCGTGATGCCGTATTCTTGCATGAACAGTTGGGCGTCGTCGGGCGCAAGCTGCGCCAGTTCGGCTTCGATTTTACCCTGCAAGCCGACCACGTTGGTATGGGGACGGTCGTAATGCAGCAGATCGGCGGCGGCTTTCGGCTCGTCGCCCAGGTTCAGCGCCACCAGCACGGGCTTGAGCGTCAGAAAGCCGTAGCCGCGAATCATGCGGTTTTCATCATCGGTGATGTCCAGTTCGCGCAGGGGGCGTTCGGCTTCAAGCTGGACTTTAAACCGCTCCATCAATTCCAGTTCAACCGGCACAGCTTTGTCCACCGCCTTGCCCCGGATGCGTAACTCGCCCTGCAATTTTTCCAGCCGTTTTTCGACCATCACCAGGTCGGCCAGCAAAAATTCGCCGTCCAGCGTTTCGACATCGCGCTGTGGGTCTACCGTGATGTACGGGTGCGGCACAGTGTCGTCCTCGAAGGCGCGCACGACATGCAGGAAACCGTCCGCCTGCGCCAGTTCGTTGCGGAACTGCCCCTTCAGCCCGCCCTCGCTGATGCCTTTATCCAGGCCGCCGATGTCGGCATAGGTGACGGTGGCATAAATGGTCTTGCGCGGTTTGTACATGGCGCTCAGTTTATCCACGCGCGGGTCCGGCACGTTGACCACCGCCGTATGGACTTCAAACTGGCCGCTGGTGGCCGCGCCGGTGGGCAGGTTCTGGCCGGTGAGGGCGTTAAAAATGGTGGTCTTGCCGCTGTTGGGTAGGCCGATGATTCCCAGTCGCATGAGGTTTTCCTGTTCGGTTGGCCGAAGTACCGGCCAGTATACACAGGGGGGAAAAAGAAAAAAAGGCATAACGCACAGGCGGGCAGGGCTGTCGTTTCAAAACGTGTGGGGCAGCCAGACCCCCTCTAAATCTCCCCCGAATTCGGGGGAGACTTTGCTGCCGGCGGGATTAAACCCCCTCTCCGAATTCGGCGGCCCGAAAGGGGACGTTTATCCCCTGAGGAGAGAGGGCTTGGGGGTGGGGTCAAAGAACAAAAGCCTGCTTATTGAGACGGAATATCTTTAGGCTGCAATGTTCTATGGTGTTTTTCTCTGCGTTTTGTGTCTTTGCGCCTATGCGTTATGTTTTTTGTTTTAACGGCTCTGCGCGTCCACCGCTGCTACCGCCGCCATTGCTACGATGTCCTCTACATCGTCGCCGGCCTGCAAAACGTGTACCGGCGCGCCCACGCCCAGCAGAATCGGGCCGATGGCCTCCGCGCCGCCCAACCGCGCCAGCAGCTTGTAGGCGATGTTGGCCGATTCAAGATCGGGGAACACCAGCACGTTGGCGTCTCGCACCCGGCTGAAGGGATACCGCTGCTCCACGATGTCGGTCACGACGGCAGTATCGGCCTGCATCTCGCCTTCCACCGGAATATCCGGGCGCTTCTGGCGCACCAGCTCGACGGCATGGCGCACCTTGTCCGACGACGGATGCGGCGTGCTGCCGAAGTTGGAGAACGAAAGCATGGCGACCTGCGGTTCGATCTCCAGCGTGCGGGCGAAGTCCGCCGCCAGGATGGCGATCTCCGACAGCGTTTCGGCGTCGGGGTCAATGTTCACGGTCGCATCGGTGAACAGGTACACACGCCCCCTGACGATCATGATGTAAACGCCGCTGGCGCGGGTCGCGCCGGAGCGGGTGTGGAAAATTTGCAGCGCCGGGCGCACCACTTCCGGGTAATCGCGGGTGATGCCGTTCAGGTAAGCGTCGGCGTCGCCGTGTTTGAGCATCATCAGGCCGAAGTGTGTGGCGCTCGTCATCAGGCGGCGCGCCAGGGACTTGCTGACGCCCTTACGCTGGCGCAGTTCGTAAAAAGTCTGCTCGTAACGTGGGCGGTAGATTTCATCCGCCAGCGGTTCGATGATCTGCGGGCTGAAGTGCAGGCCCAGTTCTTCGATCTGCCGGCGCACGTTGGCCGCCGGTCCCAGCAGAATCGGCGTGCCGATGCCCTCCTCCTCGACGCGGGCGGCGGCGCGGATGATCTTCGGGTCGTCGCCTTCTGGGAACACAATCCGCTGTTTGGGGCCGGCTTTGGCTTTGTTGATGAGGCTGCTGCGGAGCATCCGCCCGAAGCCCTGCCGCCGGATAAGCTGCTGGCGATATTCCTCGATGTTGATTTCGCGGCGCGCCATGCCGCTTTTGATGGCGGCTTCGGCCACCGCCGGGGATACCCACAGCAGCACGCGCGGGTCAAGCGGTTTGGGGATGAGGTACTCGCGCCCGAACTTGATCGAAGTTCTGCCGTAGGCCGTCAGCACGCTGTCCGGCACGTCCTCGTGCGCCAGCGCCGCCAGCGCCTTCGAGGCAGCCATCTTCATGTCTTCGTTGATCTCCTGGGCGTATACATCCAGCGCGCCCCGGAAGATGAAGGGGAAACCCAGCACGTTGTTGATCTGATTGGGGTAGTCGCTGCGCCCGGTTCCGATGATGGCGTCCGGGCGGGCGGCCAGGGCTTCCTCCGGCATGATCTCCGGGTCGGGGTTCGCCAGCGCGAAGATGATGGGGTCTTTCGCCATCTTCTTAATCCACTCCGGCTTGAGCGCGCCCTTTACCGACAGGCCCAGGAACACATCCGCGCCGTCCAGCGCCTCCTCCAGCGTGCGGGCGGTGGTGGCGCTGGCGAACTCCGCCTTATATTTATTGACGCCCTCGCGCCCCTGGTAGATGACGCCTTTCGAGTCCAGCATGATAATATTTTCGCGCCGGACGCCCAGGCTGACGTAAAACTTAGCGGTGGCGATGGCGCTGGCCCCCGCGCCGGAAACGACGATCCTAAGATCGGCCAGCTTCCTGCCGGTGATTTCGCAGGCGTTTAAAAGCGCCGCGCCGGAGATGATGGCCGTGCCGTGCTGGTCGTCGTGGAAAACCGGGATGGGCAGTTCGGCCTTCAGCCGTTCTTCAACCTCAAAACATTCCGGCGCTTTGATGTCCTCCAGGTTGATGCCGCCGAAGGTGGGCGCGATGGCCCTCACGGCGCTGATGATTTCTTCAACGGTGGAGGCGTCAATCTCAATATCGAACACGTCCACATCGGCAAAACGTTTGAACAGCACGCCCTTACCTTCCATCACCGGCTTGGAAGCCAGCGGCCCCCGGTCGCCCAAACCAAGAATGGCCGTACCGTTGGAGACGACCGCCACCAGGTTGGATTTGGCCGTCAGTTCATAAGCCGTCAAGGGGTCGCGTTCGACCTCCAGCACCGCTTCGGCGACGCCGGGCGAATAGGCCAGCGACAGGTCGCGCTGGGTGGTCAGCGGTTTGGTGGGAGTCACCTCAATTTTGCCAGGTCGCCCCATCTTATGATAGGCGAGCGCGTCTTGTTTCGTAATTGCCATAATACACGTCCTTATCTGATATGCCCGGTCAGGCTAATTCGATCAGGTCGGCCAGGCGGGGAAGGGCTGCCGAGGATAGGTAGATCGTGTCCCCTGCATCTTTATTGTAGCGCGGGGCGGCTGTTCGGCACACGCCGCCAGGGATAATCGGTACAAAAAAAGGCGATAAAAGTCCGGTTTCCGAGGTATTTTGTGCGAAAAAACCAATAGTACTAAAGTATGACACACCCTTACTTCGAGAAGTCTTAAAAAATTAATTTTTTCCGAAAATCGTCAGGAAAACGTTGCTAAATGTATAAAAATTGTGTTATGATGGCAGCATCATCTTCATTCTGAATTAATTCTAGAGGGTGGCGTCATGTCTTACTTTACATATCAGGAACATCAATCCCTGGCCGCTGGTCACGGCCAACGCGACGATGTTCACTTCCAGAGTGCCTATAACAAACTGCTGGAACTGCACAACGCAGTTCATCCCCGGCTGCGGAATCACAACCTGGATTTGCACCCGCGCTGGCAGAAAGCCTCCATCATCGTCCACGAATCGGCAGCCGCTCTAGAACCGAGCAGCGCGCTGGTGCTGCCGTACTTCCGCTCGCGGGAGCAGGCCGAAATGGTCGAAGGGCTGATGGGCAAAGACCAGTTTTTAGGCGGTGTGGACACCTACCGGCATCCGGTCATCGAACTGCGGCTGATGCCGGACAGCTTCGCTATCGAGCTGGTGCTGTCGCGGTATGCCTGGTGGGACCAGCAGAACTTCATCGGCAAGCTGGAACTGCCGCACCACCGGACGACCTTCCGCCAGATTTTGCTGGAAATGGATGATGACTATCGTTTCGGCTTCTGGCAGGGGATCGAGTTAAACGACATGCACCTGACGACCGCCGAAATGCGGCGCGGGCGCATCCTGGATGAATGGATGGACACCTTTGCCGACGGCAAGGACTGGCTGCGGGTTGGCCGGTGGTACGAGCCGGAGTCCCCGGCGCTGCACCCATCGCACCTGCTGGTCGAGGTGTTCGAGACGATCAAAACGCTGAACAAACTGTACAGCTTCCTGCTGTGGACGAGCAACAACAACTTCCAGGACTTTTACGAACGCCGCCAGCAGTACTCCCGGCGTATGTACGCTTAACCAGCGCCGGGTGCTGAGTAGGGGCGGCCCGGCGTGTCCGCCTGCACCATACCCATGACCTCTGTAATGCCTGTAGGGGCGGGGCTGCATTATGCTTATGACCTGTAATACCTTGTAGGGGCAGGTTTCTAAACCCGCCCCTACGCGCGCCTATGCAGGATGAGGGTATCCAGGCGCGTCCCCACGATGCCCGCTGCGCTGTGTTTTTCTCTCTGCGCCTCTGAACCTTTGAGGCTCTGTGTTGAGCTTTTTCCCTTTGGGCGAGATCCCCTAGCGCCGCCCGCGCACCACGCCGTACCAGGCCGCGAAGCCGAGCAGCGTCACCGCCAGCACGGCCCACACCAGCGCCCACACCGCCGCCGGCACCAGCGGGAACACCTCCGCGCTGAAGGCCGCCGCGTCGTTGCGAATGTTTCCTAAGCCCGCGCCGCTGTTGCCCACCAGGAAAACCACGTCCAGCACCGCGTTTAGACCGGTCAGGATTGCCAGCACGTTCAGCACCAGGGCGTTGAGGGCGCGGCTGGCTTTGTAACCCAGGGCGATCAACACCGCGCCGAACGCCACCCCCACCAGCAGCGCCGTGACCGAACGCAGGCCGAACAGCACCGACAGAGCGACCAGCAGCACCCCCAACCCGACTGAAATCGCCCGCGTGTGGCGAAAACGGTTGGTGAGGTAAAACAGCGCCGCCCCGAACAGCGCCGCGCCCAGGTAGCCGGCGGGCAGGATGATCGCCCGGCTGCCCCCGGCAGTGATGGCCTGCCCCGCGCCGCTGCTGTAAATCTCGAAGCCGACGAAACGCCCGCCGGTGAGCAGCGCCGCCAGGCCATGACCGGCTTCATGCACGAAAGTGACGAACAGCCGGAAGGGATACAGCAGGAAGTCCAGCCCCGGCACGTTCCACAGGATGAACACGATCACAACGGCTGCCGCCAGGATCAGCAGGTCGCGGCGGCGGTGGCTTTCGTCCAGCAGCATCGGTAGATTGCCTCGCTTTCGGATAAAATCATCAGTATTGTCTATGCAGAAAGGACTCATATTCGTGAACAACCACGAAACGCTGCGCTTCGGCACGGTCGGCTCACCGCAGACCACGCCGGCTTCCGGCACGCCCGCCGCCCTCGCCCACATCCGCGAACTCGACCTCGATCACTTGGAGATCGCCTGGGTGCAGAGCGTGCGCGTCAGCGACGAAACCTGCGCGTTGATTAAAGCGGCGGCGGAAAAACACGGCGTCACGCTCAGCATTCACGCGCCGTATTATATCAACCTCAACAGCCAGACGGCGGAACTGATGCAAAAAAGCGACGAACGCCTGCTGGCCGCCGCGCGAAAGGGTTTCCTGGCCGGCGCGCACGACATCGTTTTTCATCCCGGCAGCTATCACAACCAGCCGCCTGAACAGGTTTACGAGCGGGTGAAGGAAAAGTTGCTGGAAATCACCGGCATCCTGCGCGCCGAAGGCGTGGCGGCCACGCTGCGCCCGGAGACGATGGGCAAGTCCGCCATGTTCGGCACGCTGGACGAAGTGCTGGAACTGAGCCGCGATGTGCCGGGCGTCGCGCCGTGTATTGACTGGGCGCACCTGCAC
>QUBZ01000039.1 GCA_014338005.1 Chloroflexota bacterium
GCCGAAACGTGATCTTTTCTTCTTCGTTGAGGTGAAACGTCCTTTTTGCCATGTTCATGATTCTACATCATCTCAACTGGCTTTCACTCCTCAATAAGCATTTTTAGCCCCCTCTCCACGCAGTAGAGAGGGGGTTGGGGGAGAGGATTAGAACTTCTCAACTGGCTTGTTAAACGCAGGCAGCCTCCGGGGATACCGGAGGCCGCCTATCTTCTCAGACCTAGCGGGTGAGGGTGCCACCTAACAGGCACACACCCTAGAGCGTGGTCAAACTAGGGGGACACCTCCACCATAGTCTTTTTCATAGGACCACCTCCTCTCACTAACCGACGATGCGATTAACATAACACACAATGCTTGCGCCGGTCAAATGAGAAAATCGTTCAGGGAATCACCAACCGCTGCCCCGGATAAATCAGGTTGGCGTTCCACAGGTTGTTGGCCGTGATGATGGCCTGCGGGCTGACGCCGAAACGCCGGGCGATTTCATAAATCCGGTCGCCCTGCTGGACGGTGTAATAACGCGGCGCGGGCGGCGGCCCGGCGGGAATCACCAACCGCTGCCCGACATAGATGCGGTTCGGATCGGTGATGTTATTGGCGGCGGCAAGCGCGCCCCAGGTCGTGCCATAGCGCGCAGCGATGATTTGCAACGTTTCCCCCGGCTGTACCACGTGCGTGCCGCCGGTCGGCGGCGGGTAAGTCGGTGTCGTCGTGCCGCCGGAGATCAAAAGCTGCTGGCCGGTATAAATATAATTGGGATTGGGCAGGTTGTTCAGCGCCGCCAGCGCCTGCCAGGTCGTGCCGTACAGCGCGGCGATGATTTGCAGCGTCTGGCCGGCGCGCACGATATGGTAACGCGGTGTGCCGGGCAGCGGGGCCGGGTTCGTGATGGGCGGCACCGGCGTCGTCCAGGTGATCGGCAGGCTGTCCAACCGGGCATAGGTGCGCAGATACAGGTAATTCACCCAGCCCACCTGCCCGCCAGGAATCCGCACCTGCACCCAGGTGGTGTCGACCGCCCGCCCCAACAGGGTCACTTCGGTATTAAACGGAATGCTGGTGATGTCGTCGTAGGCCATGCTGGGGCCGGCGCGGACGTTCAGCCGCCCGGTATTAACCGCCGCGACCGTCCCAGCCTGGGCGGATACCTCGACGACCGGCACAATCAGCAGCGCCGCGATGAGGATAAGGCCTATCAAACGACTGAAAACCAAAATGTTTTTTCCGGTCATCGAACCATATCCTGTTTTCACTATTAAACTCTGTGATTCTATATTACCGCCCCTGGGCAATGTTCGCCACTGCCGGCGGCAGGAATCCGCCCCCGTCCGGCCATGATCTATGCTACTATTATCGCGCGAGGTGAACATGACTTTCAGAAATCGGCTTGAGGAATATCAGATCGTCCCTAAAAAAAGCCTGGGGCAGAACTTCCTGCATGACCCGAACGCGCTGGAGAAAATCGTCACAGCGGCGGAACTGATGCCGGAAGATGCGGTGCTGGAAATCGGCGCGGGGCTGGGGCAGCTTACCGAACGACTGGCGGAGTCGGCCCGCCGCGTGGTCGCGGTCGAAATTGACACGCGCTTCAAACCGGCGCTCGACGACCTGCTGACCGCCCACCCGAACGTGAGCGTCATTTACCAGGACGTGCTGGCGGTGGACGTGGCCGGGCTGTTCCGGCCAGAGCCGTTTGTGGTGGTGGCGAACGTGCCGTATTACATCACCACTGCCATCCTGCGTCACCTGCTGGAAAGCGATCACCGTCCGCGCCGCCTGGTGCTGACGATTCAGGTCGAAGTGGCCGAACGGTTGGTAGCGCAGCCGGACGATATGAGCATTTTGGCGATCAGCGTGCAGTTTTACGGTCGCCCGCAGATCATCACGCGGCTGAACCGCGCCGTCTTTTGGCCGCGACCGGATGTGGACAGCGCCGTTTTGCGGATAGACACCTACGATACGCCGCCGGTGGATGTGCCGGACGAAGCCACTTTTTTCCGTATCGTCAAGGCCGGCTTCGGGCAAAAACGTAAGCAGCTTAAAAACGCGCTCGGCAGCGGGCTGGGGCTGAACGGCGATCAAACGGTGGCGCTGCTGGAAGCCGCCGGGATTGACCCGCGCCGCCGCGCCGAAACGCTGTCCCTGGACGAATGGGCGGCGCTGGCGCGGAATCTGGCCGCTTTAACGGCGGGGGGGAATTAAAATGCGCCGGCTGCTGGCGGCGGCGGTCATCCTTGTGCCGGCGGCGGTTTCGCTGCTGCTGCCCGCGCTGCTGATGGGCAGCCGCCTGGATGCCTACACACCGGCCTGGAGCGATGAGATCGTTTACTGGCACAGCGCCCTCACCTTCAGCCAGGTTGGTTTTGACGGGGGTTATTACACCCATGCCGAACAGCCCGCCCCGGCGGCTTTTTCGCACTTCGACACGCACGGCCCCTGGTTTTCCATGCTGCTGGGCGGCATCGCCCGGCTGGCGGGCTGGTATCCGCAGAGTGTGCCGTTCCTCAACCTGCTGCTGCTGACGGCGGCGCTGGCGCTGTTCGTGTGGTTCACCCGCCCGGACGCGCGGCAGCTTCTTTTTACCGGGCTGCTGATGCTGGTTTTCTGGCCGGTGCTGTTATACGCGCCCTCGTCCATGCAGGAGGGACTGCACCAGGCGGCGGCGGTCGCGCTGGCGGGGCTGTTTTTCATCCGGCTCACCCAGGGGGAAAATACGCCCCGGCGCGTGCTGCTGGCAGCGGCGGCGCTCATCGCGCTGGTTGCGCTGCTGCGGCTGACCTGGGCGCTGCTGTTCCTGCCGCTACTGGCTTACGGCTCCGGGCGCGCCCGCCAGGTGCGGCTGCTGCTGGCCGGTGCGGGTTTCGTGGCCGCCTTTCTGCTTTTTCAATGGCTGGGCGCGCCTTACCCCTACAACTTCACTACGCGGCTGCTGCCCATCCTGGCGGCCAGCCCGGCGGAAGGGCTTTCGATCTGGCTGCGGCAGTTCGTCGGCAACCTGCGGCGGCTGACGCTGGGCGAACCGCTGGAAATCGCCTTACGCTTTCAGGTTTTTCTGCTGGTGGCGGCGCTGCTGATTGGGCGCGCGTCGGCTTCGCGGGCGCTGGTGCGGGCGCGCCGGTGGCTGTTCGGCGGCAGCCGCCTGCCCGCCGGGGAAGCCGGTTTTCATCTGGTCAACCTGGGGCTGCTGCTGACGCTGAATCTGGCGCTGTACGACATTTTCGCCTGGCGCGATTACCGGGTGCTTGCGCCGCATCTGCTGCTGTCGGCGCTGCTGCTGATCGCCTTCCGGCGGCTGCGGCTGGCCGGGCTGCTGATCGCCACCGGCGCGCTGCTGCTGCCGGCCTTCCTGGCGACCTACCGCGATTTACACCGGGCGCACTTCAACGCCGACCGCGCCGAAATCGCCGCTTTCGCGTCCACGCTTGAAGCCCACGTTCGCTACCAACCCGGCGCGCCGAACGCCTGGTGCAATACCATCCTGACCGACGATCTGCCGCCGCTGCTGCTGGGCATTCCGCCGGGAGTCGGTTTTTCGGTGGACTCGACGATGGCACTGGTGGGCCTGCCGCCCAGGTCACGCTACCTGCTGCTGAAGCCGGAAAACGCCGCCCGCGCGGTGGAGACAGCGCCCCTGCGCCGCCTGGAAAGCCTGCCGGAGCGCGACCTTTACCTGAACGAAACCGCCGAATGTGCAGAGTAAGGGATTTCTAACGCCGGCGTAGACTTGCCGTCTGGCGTTTTTCGGCTTAACTTAATATATATTTTAATCAGTCAATCGGATTGCGCCGGAGGCGCGGATGGGGTGTTGAAGTGAGGAAGAAACGTCGTTTAAGTGGTGTATTGGTAGTTCTGGGGGCAGGCGTTTTACTGCTGGTTTCGGGGCTGGCTTCGAGTGGGGCGCAGCCGTCGGTATGCGAAGCGCTGGTGCAGGAAACGTTCGCCGCTCTGGAAACGGCCTGCGCGGACGCGCCGGGCAGCAGCGCCTGTTTTGGCCGCGCCGCGGCTGCTGCGCGGGTTGATGGCAGCGCGGCAGTTTTCGGCCAGCCGGGTGATATGCTGGCGCTGTCCGGCGTTCAGGCCATCCAGACGCAGCCGCTGGATGCGGCGGGCGGTGAATGGGGGCTGGCGCTGCTGAACGTTCATGCCAACGTGCCGCGCAGCCTTTCAGAATTGGGACTCCGGTTCGTGATGCTGGGGGAAGCGCAGCTTGAAAACGCGGTGGACGGCGCAGCAGCCTTTACGCCCGCCGAACCGCTGACGATCACGCCGCTGGTGGCCGCCAACCTGCGCGCCGCGCCGAACCTGGACGGCCAGGTGATTGCCAATGCGCCGGTCGGCACGCAGTTGATGGCCGACGGCCTCAGCCCGGACGGCCAGTGGGTGCGCGTGATGAAAGACGGCCAGGTGGCCTGGGTCAGCCGCCAGATCGTCACCGCCGGCGACGGCGACATCGAATCGCTGCCGCGCATCGGCCCGAACGCGCGCACGCCCATGCAGGCGTTCGTTTTACACACCGGGGCGGACGCTGCCGACTGTGCCGAAGCGCCGCCGTCGCTGCTGGTCATCCAGTCACCGGGCGGCGTGGCGGCCAGCATCACCGTCAACGGCGTGGACATCCGGTTCGACTCGGCCATCGCCCTGCGCGCCCCGGACGGCGCGCTCCAGGTGATCGCCCTGGGCGGCAGCACCGCCGTAGATCGTATTCCCGTCCCGGCGGGTTTTACGCTGGATGTGCCGCTGGGCGAAGGCAACCGCGCCCCCGCCGGGCCGGCCACCGGCCTGCGCCCGATTTCCGGCGGCGAGCGCGACGCGCTGAACCGTGTCGCCGGCGGCCTGCCGGAAAGCCTGCTCTACAGCCCGCTCTCCGTGCCGACTGCCGCGCAGGTAGCCGAAGTGCTGGCGGCGATCCGCAGCGGGGGCGGGGCGGCGTCCGGCGGCGGCCAGCAGGCTATCACCGCTGCCGGGCTGGATTGCAGCCGCTTCCAGGCCACCGCACCGCTCAGCGGCGAGGTTTCTGGCCGGACGCCGTTTTACTGGGATGCCGCCCAGGGCGTCTCCGGCTACCGCGTGAACTTCTTCGATGCGAATGGCCGTCTGGTCACTTCGTTTGACGTTAGCGCCACCAGCACCACCTTCGCGGTTGATCTGGACGCCGCCATCGGGGGAGAGAACGATTTCGGGTGGAGTGTGGATGCGCTGCTGGATGGGCAGGTGGCCTGTTCGACCGGCTCAATCCTGTTGAGCCGCCAGGCGCAGGCCCAGCTCGCCGGTGATGACGGCGGCGCGCCGCCCCCGCAGCCCACGCCGACGGCCTGCACCTGGAACTGTTAAACGCGGCTTTGAAGTGGGCAGCCGGCAGCGATTTTGGGGCGATAAGGGCGGCTTTCAAACCCACCCCTACAGCATTCCGCATGGATGGAAGGAATGCGCCATGCCGCGTTCCTTCCGGCTGCTGACTAATGACTCACTAATGCAATCTCAGCGTATCAGGCTTGAATGCTGCCTGTAAATCACAAGTCCATAAGATGCCAGATCAGGTATTTAGGGTCATCAAGGCTTGTGATTTAAACTTGTAACTGATAACTTGTAACTGGAAACTGCACTAAGGACTCGCCTATGACGGCCACCCTCACCCCGGCGGATATGAGCGGCCAAACCATCAAGGGTTACGAACTGCAAGAACGTATCGGGCAGGGTGGGTTCGGCGCGGTCTACCGCGCCTACCAACCGTCCGTCCGGCGCGAGGTGGCAATCAAGGTCATCCTGCCGGAGTTCGCCAACCAGCCGGAGTTCATCCGGCGCTTCGAGGCCGAGGCGCAGCTTGTCGCCCACCTGGAACACCTGCACATCGTCCCGCTGTACGACTACTGGCGCGACGCCACCGGCGCGTATCTGGTCATGCGCTGGCTGCGCGGCGGCAGCCTGCGGCAGGCGCTTAAAAGCGGCGCGTGGCCGCTGGACGACGTGGGGCGGCTGGTGGAACAGATCACCGCCGGGCTGGCGGTGGCGCATCGTCACGGCGTCGTCCACCGCGACCTGAAGCCCGATAACATCCTGCTCGACGACGACCACAACGCCTACCTGGCCGATTTTGGCATCGCCAAAGACCTGCAAAACCTCGCCCGCATCGAAACGATTTATGCCGCCGAGGAAGAAGAAGGGCGGCTGATGGGGTCGCCGTATTACCTGTCGCCGGAGCAGATTCGGCTCGAACCGGTTAGCCCGCGCAGCGACATTTACAGCCTGGGCATCGTGCTTTACGAAATCCTGACCGGCAAAACGCCCTTTGAAGGGCTGCCCATCGCCACCGTCATCACCAAACACCTGGAAGAACCGCTGCCCCACCTGCTGGACGCCCGCCCGGATTTACCCGCCGCGCTGCATCACATCATCGCCAAAGCCACCGAGAAAAAACCGGCGGATCGTTACCCTGGCGTGGCCGCGCTGTACGCCGACTTCCGCCGCGCGCTGGCCGAAAGCCTGGCCGGGCCGGATATGGCGCTGACGCCGGTCATCGGCGATTTTGCCCCCGATCTGGATGAAACCGTCGAACTCATCAATCCTTACAAAGGGCTGCGCGCCTTCCAGGAGGCCGACGCCGGCGACTTCTACGGGCGGGAGGCGCTGGTCGGGCGGCTGCTGGAACGCCTGCAAACCGGACCGGCGCGTTTTCTGGCGGTGGTCGGCCCCAGCGGCAGCGGCAAATCCAGCGTGGTGAAGGCCGGTTTGATCCCCCAGCTGCGCCGGGGCGCGCTGCCGGACTCCGACCGCTGGTTCATCGTGGAGATGACCCCTGGCGCGCGACCGCTGGAGGAGCTGGAGGCCGCCCTGCTGCGGGTGGCGGTGAATCCCCCCGCCAGCCTGCTGCCGCAGCTCCGCGAGGACGCGCGCGGCCTGGCGCGGGCGGCCAAACGCGCCCTGCCGGACGGCGGCGAACTGGCGCTGGTGATTGACCAGTTCGAGGAAGTGTTCACGCTGGTGGAGGACGAGGTCGAACGCGCGCACTTTTTGACCATTCTGGGCGCGGCGGCGCTCGACCCGGCTGGCCGCCTGCGAATTATCGTCACCCTGCGGGCCGATTTTTACGACCGCCCGCTGCTGTACCCCGACTTCGGCGAACTGGTGCGCGCCTGCACCGAGGTGGTGCTGCCCCTGGCACGCGAGGAACTGGAACGCGCCATCATCGAACCGGCGGAAAAAGCGCGGATGCAGATGGAAATGGGCCTCGTGCCGGAGATCGTGGCCGAAGTGGGCGAGCAGCCGGGGGCGCTGCCGCTGCTGCAATACGCCCTGACGGAACTGTTCGAGCGCCGCGACGGGCGCTGGCTGACGGTGCAGGCTTATCGGAGCATCGGCGGCATTTCTGGGGCGCTGGCGCGCCGCGCCGACGACCTGTACGACCGCCTGGACGAAAGCGGGCAAAGTGTCGCCCGCCAGATGTTCCTGCGGCTGGTGACGCTCAACGAAGGCGCTGAGGACACACGCCGCCGCGCCCGGCTGGATGAGCTGCTTTCGCTGCAAGGCGACCCGGCGCTGATGCAGGCGGTTCTGGAGCGTTTCGGCAAATACCGCCTGCTCACCTTCGACCACGACCCGGCCACCCGCACCCCGACCGTCGAGGTCGCCCACGAGGCGCTTATTCGCCAGTGGCCGCGCCTGCGCGGCTGGCTGCGGGACAGCCGCGAGGATTTACGCACCCAGCGCCGGCTGGCCGCCGCCACCGACGACTGGTTGAAGATGGGCAAAGACGCCAGTTTTCTGGCGTCCGGCACGCGGCTGGAGCAGTTTGAAGCCTGGGCCGGGGAAACCAGCCTGGCGCTCACCGAGGACGAAGCCGCCTACCTGCAAGCCAGCCTGGCCGAACGCGACCGGCAGCGCGCCGCCGAAGCCGCCCGCCGGGAAAAAGAAGCCGCATTGGAACGGCGTTCGCGCCGGTTTTTGCAGGCGCTGGCCGCCGTCCTGGCGGCGGCCACACTGGTCGCGCTGGCGCTGACGGGCGTGGCGCTTAACCAGAACGACATCGCGCAGCAAAACGCGGCCACCGCCACCATCGCCCAGGGTCAGGCGCTGGCGCAGGCCGATAACGCCGCCACCGCCGCCGCCGATGCCGAACGCAGCGCCGCCGACGCGCGCAGCCTGGCGCTTACGTCCGGCTCGCAGCTGGCCTTAAACAGCAGCAATACCGATCTGGCGCTGGCGCTGGCGCTGGAAGCCAGCCGCATCGGGCGGCCCACCACCCAGATGCAGCGCACACTGGCCGAAGCCGCCTACGCCCCCGGCACGCGCCGCATTTTTACCGGCCACACCGACCGCGTGACGACCGCCGCCTT
Organism: Chloroflexota bacterium; assembly: GCA_014338005.1. Classification (GTDB taxonomy): domain Bacteria; phylum Chloroflexota; class Anaerolineae; order Aggregatilineales; family Phototrophicaceae; genus CFX2. The sequence continues at coordinate 8,334 of QUBZ01000039.1, forward strand.
CAGCCCGGACGGCGCGATCGCCGTTTCCGGCTCGCGGGATAATACGCTCATCCTGTGGGATACAGCCACCGGCGGGCTGCAACGCCGACTGCAAGGCCACGCCGATTGGGTGTGGGACGCGGCCTTCAGCCCCGATGGGCGGTGGGTGCTGTCGGCCTCGGCGGACAAAACGCTGATTTTGTGGGATGCCGCCGGCGGCCAGATCGTCCGGCGTTTTGAAGGCCATGCGGCAGCGGTGCGCTGTGTGGCTTTCGACGGCGCGGGCGAACGGGCGCTTTCCGGCGCGGAGGACGGCGAGTTAATTCTGTGGGACGTGGCGACCGGCGAGATCATCCGGCGTTTTGACGCCGGCAGCCCGGTTTACGACCTGGCCTTCAGCAAGGGCGGTTTTACGGCGCTTTCCGGCAGCGCGGACGGCCTGATCACCCTCTGGAATGTGCAGTCCGGCGAACCGCTCATCCGTTTTGGAGCGGGCGGCGAAGGCCACACCGGCGAGATATGGAGCGTGGCATACACGCCGGACGAGCAGGGTTTTCTGTCCGGCTCCGACGACAGCAGCATCCTGCTGTGGAGCTTCGAGAGCGGCCAGCCGGTGCGCCGCTTCGAGGGGCATACCTCGCGGGTGACGAGCGTGGCCTTCAGCCCGGACGGCGCGACCGCCGTCTCCGGCAGCGAAGACAACGCCATCATCGTCTGGGATGTGGCGACCGGCGGCATCCAGCGCCGTTTCACCGGCCATACGTCGCTGGTGTACGGCGTGGCCTTCAGCCCGGACGGCGCGCGCATTTTGTCGGCCTCCTGGGACGGCACGCTGCGCCTGTGGGACCTGGAAAACGGCGCGCAGGTGCGGCGCTACGATGCCCACGCCGGGGAAGTACGCGGCGTGGCCTTCAGCCCGGACGGCAGCCGGGCGCTGGCGGCGCTGGCGGACGGCACGCTGGCGCTGTGGGATGTGGCAAGCGGGGACGAAATTCGCCGCCTGGAGGGGCATACCGGGGCGGTAAATGTCGTCACCTTCAGCCCCGACGGGCGTTTTGCCCTCTCCGGCTCCGACGATCTGAGCCTGATCCTGTGGGACGTGGAAACCGGCGCGCTCGTGCGGCGCTTCGGCGGCGCGGGCAGCCAGGCCGGACACAGCGACGGCGTGTGGGCGGCGGCCTTCAGCCCGGACGGCTTAACCGCCGTTTCCGGCTCGCGGGATAATACGCTGATCGTCTGGGATGTGGCGACCGGCCAGCAGCGGCAGCGGTTGTTCGGCCACACCTTCCGCGTTACCGGCGCGGCCCTCAGCCCCGACGGCAGCCTGCTGCTTTCGTCCGGTTTCGACAACCTGCTCATCCTGTGGGATATGTTCGACGGGGCGGTCATCCGCCGCTTCGAGGGACATAGCGACTGGGTGCGGAGTGCGGCCTTCAGCCCCAACGGGCGCTATGCCCTGTCCGGCTCGGCGGATAATACGCTGATTTTGTGGGATGTGGAAACCGGCGAGCGCCTGCGCCGCTATGAAGGCCACACGGCCCAGGTTTACAGCGCGGTTTTCAGCCCCGACGGGCGCTACGCCCTGTCCGGCTCGGCGGATGCCACGCTGATCGTGTGGGACATCGCCACCGGGGCGGAACTGCGCCGTTTTACCGGACACGCCGGCGATGTGCGGAGCGTCACCTTCAGCCCCGACGGGCGCTATGCGCTGTCCGGCTCCGGCGACGGCACGGTGCGCCTGTGGCAGATTTCGCTGGAGACGGACGAGCTGGAAAGCTGGATTCGCGCCAACCGCTACGTGCGCGAGCTGACCTGCGCCGAACGTGAGCTGTACGGCGTCGCGCCGCTTTGCCCTACGCCCACGCCGATCTTCGGCCCGGAAACCGTACAGCGGGAAATTATGGCGCAACCATCCGGCGATTCTGGCGTATACTATGGGTAGCTATTGTTTGAAGGAATCGAACGTTTTATGCGGATACGACGACGACACACGGCCTGGCTGGCGATCCTCGGCGTGATTGTGGCGGCGGTGGCGCTGTCCGGCGTGGCGGTGCCGGCGGTGGCGCTGGCGCTTGTGGCGCTGTACGCGGTGGCGCTGGCCGCTTCGTTGATTGAGGTGGATTCCCGGCGGCTGCGCGATACCGTTCAGACTTCGTCCCTGTCCCGGATGCGGATGAGTCCCCAGGCGCGCGAAGCCGCCGAACGCGCCCGCCGCCGCAGCGGTTTTACGCCGGCAGGGCTGACGCTGCTGGACGTGGGGTTAATCAGTCTGCATTCCAGCAGCGAAGGGATGCTGATGCGCCGCTCGCGCAGTGTTTCGCTGGATGACAACGGCGTGCGCCCCTACATAACGCTGCACGTACAGCCGGAAACCGCCGACCGCAACGCGCTCGTCCGTTTTGAAATCCTCGACAGCAACGGCCAGATGCAGTTCGTCCACGAAATGAAGTGTTACCTGCGCGACGGCGAAATGAACATCCTGGCCGACCACCACCTGCCGCTGGCCGACAATCAGCGCCTATCCAGCGCGGGCGATTGGGACTTGCGCGCCTTCGTGGACGGGGCGCTGATCGGTGTGCTGTCCTTCACTATGTCACCTTCGTTGGAGGAACGCCGCCGGCAGTTCGCCCGCAGCCAGGATGAGGACTTCGACCGGCTGCGCGAGATCGAAACGGACGACGAGCCGGTGTCGCTGGAAGACCTGCTGCGCGCCAAAAGCCGCGACCAGCGCCGATAGGAGCAAAAAGCATGAATAACCGGCAACCCAATCGCCAATTTGGGGAGGTGCTGCTCGGCCTGCTGCTGCTGGTGATCGGCCTGAGCGCGCTGGCCGAAGGCGCGTTCCCCTGGCTGCTGCTGGTCGCCGCCGGCGGTTACATGCTGTGGCGGCAGTACCAGGCCTCACAACGGGATGATCTGTCCGACGAGTTGTTTGAAGAAGTCCACAGCGCCGGCCGCCAATCCGGCGCGGAAACGGTCTACGCCCATGCGCTGAAATCCGTCGAGCGCGCCGGGCTGGACCCCAACGAAGTGCGCGTGCTGCCGGTGGACATCGGCGTGATGGCTTTTCGCGGCGACAGCGACCCGACCGTTTACCGCACGCGGCCCATCCCGGACGACGTGGATTATGTGCAGCCGTTCGTGCAGCTTCGGCTGCCGACCAAAGCGACCGGGCGCATCAAATTTGAGATTCTCGACAGCGACGGCCAGGCCATTTTTATCCACGAGGATTTTCACCAGTTGGAGCGAGGCCGCAACCTGATTACCCCGGCGGCGCGGCTGCCGATTCACGATGCCCAGGCCATGCACAATGCCTGGCAGCTTCGCATCAGCGCCGACGGCCTGACGCTGGCAACCCACCGTTTTGACTGGCAGGAGTCGAACCTGAACCGGGTGCGGCGGCATCTGGCCGAAGACGGCGAGATCAGCAACGAACTGCGCGCCGCCCTGACCGAAAACCGGCTGAATCGAATCAGCCTGGACGATCTGCTTTCGTACCAGGATGATGCCGAACAGCAGCAAAAAGGTTGAAGCGTCTTTAAACCGGCGCGCCGAGGCAGTTCTGGACGACCCGGATGACTTCCTCAGGACGAAACGGCTTCAGCAGCGCGCCATCCGCGCCGATGCGCCGGATGAACTCCTGGTCGCGCACGCGCGCCCCGGCGCTGAACAGAATCACGGGGAGATGAGAGAAAGCCGGATCGTGTTTGAGGGTCGCGCACACCTCGCCCCCGCTCATGTTCGGCAGCATGTCGTCAATCAAAAGCAGGTCTACCGGGTAGGCGCGAACGATCTGTAAAGCCTGCACGCCGTCCGAGGCCGCCAGGATGTTATACCCGGCACGCCGTAGGATCATGTCCAGGATGTCCAGAAAGGCGGGTTCGTCGTCAACGATCAAAATGGTTTGCATGAGTATAGTTAAACTCTAGACGCCGTTCCATTTTTATCGTAACACGCCTCGACTTGACAAAACCTTAACGAATGCACGGGAATCATTAAGATTTTTTAGGTCAGATGCGCGCAAACCCGCGCGGTAAACTCCATCGTCGAAATCGCCCCCTCGCTGTAAATATCAATCGTATGGTCGCCTTCGCTGAAGGTCGCGCGGACGGCCTCTTCAATCCGGCGCGCGGCTTCTGGCCGCCGCCAGTGGTGGTCAAGCAGCATCGCCAGGCTGAGGATGGTGGCGGTGGGGTTGGCTAGGCCCTTCCCGGCAATGCTGTCGGCATTACCATGAATCGGCTCAGCAATCGCCACACCGTCCCCCAGGCTGAGCGACGGCGCGAGTCCCAGCCCGCCGCCCCAGGCAGCGGCCATGTCCGAGAGGATGTCGCCGTACAGATTCGGCGTCAGAATCACGTCAAAACGGCTGGGGTCTTTGACCATCCAGTAGGCCGCCGTATCCACAAACAGCTCGTCGGTTACGATCTCCGGGTAATAACCGGCTACTTCCAGCGCCACGCGGCGGAACAGGCCGTCCGACTGCTGCAAGACATTGGCCTTATGCACGATGGTGATTTTTCGGCGTGATGTGCGGGCCGCCAGTTCGTAGGCCAGGCGGGCGACACGCTCGGTCGCTTCGCGGGTGATGACTTTTTCCGCCACTCCCCGGCGTCCCTCATCTTCGGTGTGTTCGTGGCCGATGTACAGGTCTTCGGTGTTTTCCCGCACCACCAGCAAATCCACGCCCTCGCGGGAAGTGGGAACCGGCAGATGGCGAACGGGCCGCAGGTTGGCGAAGGCCTGAAGCGCGCGCCGCAGCGAAACCACCGGCGAAAAATACCCCTCAACCGGATAAGGCGGAGAAACAACCGCGCCGATCAGCACCGCCCGGCAGCGTCCCGCTTCTTCCAGGGTCGCCTCCGGCAGCGGCGTGCCGCAGGCCTGAAAACATTCCCATCCCGCTTTGGATGGATGGACGACCACATCCGGTGCGATTATTTCCAGCACGCGAATCGCCGCCGGGACGATCTCGCGCCCGATGCCATCACCCTCGATCAGACAAAGTTCTAAGGGCTGCTCAGAATGTGGTGGATTGGTGTTCATGTTATACCCATGCTAATATACAATTCGCGGAAATAGAGGGTATATCCAGAACAATTCTATTCGCCAAAAAATTAAGTGCGCGGAAACAACGAGCCATCAAATCAAGAGGAAACGAAACACCCCCATCCAAAACAGATTATGACTCGCCGGCGGCCTCTTGTCGAGAATTTCAGGGCAAAATATCAATGCCGGCGCTGTCCAGCATGAACATCTGCTGGCAGTCCAGGGGCGTTTCGCCGTTTTCGGGCGTCAAACGCCGGTACGAGCCGTCGGCTTGCAGTTCCCAGCCGGATAGATTATCGTGCATGTAGGTGGACAGTATCCGCAGCACCCGCCGCTGGAGGTGCGGGTCAAGGATAGGGAAAACCACTTCCACACGGTTGTACAGGTTGCGGCGCATCAGGTCGGCACTGCCCAGATAAACGCGCTGGTCGGGCGCGGCGTTCAGGAAATAATAAATCCGGCTGTGTTCGAGAAAGCGCCCCACATGGCTTATCACGCGGATGTTCTCGCTGATGCCGGGCAGCCCAGGGCGCAGGCAGCACAGGCCGCGCACCAGCAGGTCTATCTGGACGCCGGCCCGCGAGGCCGCGTACAGCTTTTGAATCATCACCTCTTCTTCAAGCTGGTTCATCTTAAAGATCAACCGCGCCGGTTTGCCGGCCCGCGCCGCCGCGATCTCGCCGTCAATCAGCTTCAACAGCGTTGTGTGCAGGTACTCCGGCGCGACCAGCAGCCGCTTGTAGCTGGTGGTCGGCGCGTAGCCGGTCAGCCGGTTGAACAGGCGCGAGGCGTCGTCGGCCAGCTCGCGGTTGGCGGTCAGCAGGCCCATATCGGTATAAATGCGGGCGGTGGTGGCGTTGTAGTTGCCGGTCCCCAGGTGGACGTAGCGGCGCACGCCGTCGCCTTCGCGGCGCACCACCAGCGACACTTTGGCATGGGTTTTCACCGGCAGTTCCTCGACGCCGTAGGTGACATGCACGCCTTTATGCTCCAGCGCGCGCGCCCATTCCAGGTTGTTTTCCTCGTCAAAGCGCGCTTTCAGTTCCACCAGCACGGCCACCTGTTTGTCGTTGTCGCGGGCTTCCAGCAGCGCCTCAACGACCGGCGAATTTTTGCCGACCCGGTACAGCGTGGCTTTGATCGCCAGCACGTCCGGGTCTTTGGCCGCCAGCCGGAAGAAATCCTCCACCGGCTTGAACGAGTCGTAGGGATGGTGCAGAAGGATATCCTGCTGGCGAATGATGGAGAACAGGTCGCTGCCGTTGTTCAGCGCCTCCGGCAGGCGCGGCACGTAAACCGGGTACTTCAGGTCAGGGCGATCGAGGCCGGTCAGTTCAAACAGGCTGCTGGCCCCCAGCGCGCCGTCAATCCGGTATACGTCGCGTTCTGGGTCTACTCGAAGCTGGAGAATAAGCTGGTTGAGGATTTTGGGGGTGATGTTTTCCGGCACGCTCAGGCGTACAATCGGCCCGAAGCGCCGCTCGCGCACCGTCTCCTCAATCAGCGAACTCATATCCATCACGTCGTCTTCTTCGTATTCATAGTCAATATCGGCGTTGCGCGTCACGCGGAATGGATACTGCTCGACGACCCGCATTCCGGGGAACAGGGTATCCAGATTGTTGGCGATCACGTCTTCCAGCCAGACATAGGTTGTCTGGTCGTGCGTTACCCCGGCGTAGCGGCGCATGACGCTGCCGACGCTCACCAGGCGGGGCAGCACGTCCGGCACTTTCAGCCGCACGAATTCGCGGTGATGGTTTTTACCGTGTGCGCGTTCCAAAACCACCGCCAGATTAAGGCTGAGGTTGGAGATAAACGGGAATGGCCGGGCATGGTCTACCGCCAGCGGCGTCAGCACCGGGAAAACTTCCTCGTAAAAATAAGCGCGCAGGGACTCCTGCTGGTGCGGCTCCAGGTCGGCAATCTGCGCCACCAGGATGCCCTGTTCGGCCAGCCCGGCAAACACCTCGCGCATGGTTTCGCGCTGCTGCCGAACCAACCCCATCACCTGCCGCCGAATCTCGAACAGCAGTTGGGAGGGCGCAAAACCATCCGGGCGGGCGCTCATCATACCCAGTTTGAGTTTGTTATGCACCGCCGCCACGCGCACCATGTAAAACTCGTCCAGGTTGTTGCTGAAGATCGCCAGGAACTTCACCCGTTCCAGCAGGGGCAGGCTGCTGTCCTGGGCCAGCGCCAGCACGCGCCGGTTGAACTCGATCCAGCTCAGTTCGCGGTTAAAAAACGTATCCGGCCCCAGTTCGGGCAGCGGCTCTTGCGCTTCGACAGCGGCAGACATAATCCAAAACCTGATATAACAATTCCGTTTGATGACATCTAGTGTAACGAATTTTCTGCCGCAGGCACAAGGGGGCAGGTTTTGAGCCTGCCCCCGGTGGCGCCATTGAGCTTATTCGCCCCGGTACGGCTCGAAGAAGATCAGGCTGTCCAACATGGTCAGGAAGGCTTCGTTGGCTTCATCCAGCCGCTCCGGCGGCGCGTCCAGGTCGAGCGAGTAACCCAGGCTGTTCTCCGGCGCGTACACGACCGCCAGCCAGCCTTCGATGGTAGACCCGCCGCTGGTGAAGCGGTAATCCACGTAATAGGCGTCATAACCGTTCAGATCAACCGGCTGCGGCTCGGCATATTCAAAATCGTCCAGGCCGCCAAATTCTGCCAGCTTGATTTCAAGCACCTCGTCCGCCGATTCGACCTCGTAGGCCTCGATGTAGATGTTGATGTCGCCGCTTTCGTCGCTGACGTTGAGCGTCACACCGCCGGCTTCGTCCTCGTAGACGGTCGGGTCAGTCCACCCCCAGGGATACAGGAAGTTGATGCCGAACGACACGTCCTTGAAGCCGCGATAGGCTGTGTCCAGCCCTTCGCTATCAACCGAGAGGTTTACACTGTCGGCGCTGAGGTTGCCGGCCACGTCCTCGGCCAGGATGGTCAAGGTGTAATCGCCGGTTATCGCCGGAACGTAGTGGAAGGTAAAAGGCTGGCTGCCAAAGGTCAGGGTATCCTCGGCATCAACCAGCACGATTTCATTGTTTTCGTCCAGGAAGCGCCAGGTCGGCTGGAAGCGGTCGCCGGGCGAGACGCGAATTTCCGCCGGGGCCGCCGCCGCGCCGGACTGCTCGACGCCCCAGACGCCGGTCACAACGCGGTTTTCGGTATCAAAGACCAGGTAGGCCGTCGCCGTCCGCCCATCCCTCCACAGGTAAAGCCCGCTGACGACCGCCTGGCCTTCCTGCCCGTTGGGCAGCAGTAGAGTGGGGATTTCAACCCGGCCATCGCTGATGACCGGCATTTCGACGTTCCAGGTGAACTCCCAGGACGACAGGCCGTCGGGATACCCGATGATGGATTCGCCATCCGCCGTCACGGTTGACGACACCAACTGGTCGCTGTCCAGCATGAACTGCGTGCCGTCGTCGAGCTGCAGCGTCACAAAAAAGCTGACATCGCTGATCTGCTGGCCGTTCAGGTCAAACAGGACGACCGGCGGGTCGTAGATGCTGCCCGGCACATTGGCCGGCAGCAGATTGGTGATGGCGATGTTCAGGCCGGCGGCATCCAGCACTGCCGAAGCCGTGCCATGAAACACGTCCAAAAAATCATACCAGGGCTGCAAAGCCGCCGGGTTGGAGGCCCGGTACAGCCCGGCGCCGCCGCTCAGTTCGTAAGTGCGGGCATTACGCGGGAAATAAACCGACAGGCCGCTGGCGTTCGGCAGGCCGGAGCTGGCGCGGCTGTAAAGAATCATCGCCGAAGCCGCGTTTATCACTTCCTGGGCGGCTTCCGCCACCGCCGGGTCGGGGGAAAGCTCTCCCATCAGGCGCATAAAATGCACCAGGTCTGCCGAGGAAATGGCATCGGCTTCGTCCGGGCTGCTGTCCGCCCCGAACACCTGGACATTGCGGCGCGCCTGCCCGATGGCCGCCAGCGAGGCTTCCGGGTTCGCGGCGACCGCTGCCGAAAAGCCGCCGATGGCGTTCGTCACGCTGCTCACCTGGGACAGATCGAGAATCGCCAGATCAAAACCGGGGTAGTTGGTGACGACTTCGGTATAAAAGGTCATATAACTGTCCACGATGATGCGGCCCAGTTCCACCGTGTCCATCGCCGGGTTTTGATTGAGCGCCCGCAGCGGCGTGGTGTATTCCCAGCCCGCGCCGGGGATGGTTTCCTCAGCAGCGACAGCGTAATCGGCGAAGGGGGCTAACATCTGGAAAACTTCCAACTGCGCCATCAGGCAGGCATCAAAGGCCACAAAATCGAATTTCCCGATGCCCGTCCGGCGGAGTGCCTCGGCCAGCGCGGCTTCGATTTCCGGCATTTCGAGCAGGTCTTCGTCGGTTTCGTCGCTGCCGACCATCGTCCAGCCGCCGCCATGATCCCACAAAATCAGACCGTAACGTTCGGCGGGGTAGTTAGCCGCCGCCCAGACGATGAAATCCACCAGCATTTGCGGGTCGCCGGAGTTGACTTCGCCCAGGTTTTCCAGCGCGGACAGCCGGGGTGCGGCCAGCGGCGCGCCGCCGCCGGGCGGGGCGATGCTGTTTAGTGCCAGCGCCTCGATTTCCGAGTCGGATGCGCCGCGCACCTGGCCGAGCAGGTCGTTAAATTCGGCAGACGACAGCCCCAGGTCATCCGGCGTCAGTGACTCAAAAAGGGCTTCGATGGCGTCCCGCGAGACGGCGAAATCGCCGCCGGAAGCGCCGGGCGTAATGGCGTAACGCCGCGTCTCCGTCCACTGGCCGAACACTTCCTCATAACTTTCGGCGCGATCCATCTGCACGACGATATTCACGTTCTCGCCCGCGCCGGCCTGCATTTCAATCAGATCGTTGATGGCGAACGGCTCCAGGTCGTTGTCGGCGACGAGGTAAACCATCCACGTCCAGGGCGCGCGCGCCTGCGCCGCCGCCGGATACAAACCTATCAAACCGATCATCACCAGACACACCAGCAAAATTCCTGTTTTTATCCGCATTATCCGCTCCCTTTAATTAATAATCGCCGCTTCTTCAGTGTAGACGATTCCGCGCAAAGCCGCTTTGAATCTGGCGGGCGTGAAGCAGCGGCTCCTGAATTTTCGCCCACTTGCCCGAAAACCGTTCCGGCGTACAATCGTAGTATGGTTAAAATGTTTCCCTTAGAAACAATTCCTGACTTCGAGCGCCGGAAGGCGAAATATACGCCGGTGGCTGCCGCGCTGCGCGAGCTGTTCGGCTACCCCGACTGGCGGCCTTCCCTGCCGCCGGTGGACGAACTGGTGAGCTGCATCCTCAGCCAGAGTACCAGCGATACCAACAGCGGGCGCGCCTTCGATGCCCTCAAAGCCCGCTACCCCACCTGGGAAGCCGTCCGCGATGCGCCCCTGCCGGAACTGGTCGAAACCATCCACTCCGCCGGGCTGGCGAACCAGAAGGCCCCGCGCATCCAGGCGGCGCTGCGTTTCATCGAGGCCGAACGCGGCGTTATTGAACTGGACTTTTTAAATGACCTGCCCCTGGACGAGGCCAAAGCCTGGCTGATGCAGCTGAACGGCGTCGGCCCCAAAACGGCGGCGATTGTATTATGTTTCGCCTTCAACCGCCCGGCTTTTCCGGTGGATACGCACATTCACCGCCTCGGCCAGCGCATCGGCTTTCTGCCGCAGGGCATCAGCGCCGAGGCCGCCCACCACGTGATGGAGGCCATCGCTCCGCCGGAGGAGTATTACGCCTTTCATCTGAATTTGATCTGGCTCGGACGCGAGATTTGCCACGCGCGCGCGCCCCAGTGCGGACGCTGCCCGATCACCGCCTGCTGTGATTATTACCAGAGGTTAACCTAACCGTGACCCATAACCAGTCCCCCCCGCTCACCATCCAGGAATTGACCAGCGTCCGGCAAAACCTCAACCTGCTGCGGAGCCAGCTTCAGGCCGGCAGGGTGGACAGCACGTTTTTGTCCCGGCAGATCGAAAGTTTTACCGCCCTGCTCGACCAGGTGGAAGCCGAACACCGCCAGCACAAAAAAGAGAGCCGTTTTCAGGCCTTGTACAGCGTCAGCCGGCTGCTCGGCTCGTCACTGGATTTACAGGTTGTATTAGACCAGGTGATGGACGCTATCATCCAGCTTACATCGGCGGAGCGCGGTTTTTTGATGCTGCGGGACGACGACGGCGGCCTGGCCGTGAAGGCCGCCCGCAATCTCGACCAGCAGACCTTAAGCAGCGAGGACTTTAAATACAGCCGCACCATCGCCAACCAGGTGCTGGACGGCGGCAAAGCCCTGCTGACGACCAACGCCATCGAAGACCCGCGTTTTGCCGGGCAGGCCAGCATCGTCGGCCAGTCCCTACGCAGCATCATGGCCGCGCCCCTGCGCGCGCGCGGCAGCGTGATGGGCGTGGTGTATGTGGACAACCGCATGATGGCCGGGCTGTTCAACGAGGATGACCTGGCCGCGCTGGAAACCTTCGCCGGACAGGCGGCAGTGGCGCTGGATAACGCCCGGCTGTTCAGCGAAACCGACCAGGAACTGGCCGACCGGGTGGAGCAGCTGACCCAACTGCGCCGCATTGACCGCCTGCTGAACGAAACGCTGGACGCCGATAAAGCCATGCAGATCACACTGGAATGGGCCTGCCGGCTGTCCGGCGCGATTGGCGGCCATCTGGGGCTGGCCGTCGAAGGCGACCCGCCGCAGGTGAAAACCGCGCACCATTACGGCCCGGTCGGCTACCCGGAATATCTGGATGCGGCCTATCCGGCGGTGCGCGAGGTGATGTTAACGCGCAAACCGGCAGCCACCCGCGCCGGCGATAACGGCGAGCGCGCGGCGCTGGTCGTCCCCATTTTGCGCGAAACGCGCGTCCTGGGTGTGGTGGTCATCGAAAACGACAGCGCCGAACCCTTCACCCCGGAACAGCAGGATTTGATCGAGCGAATGGTCGGGCGCGCGGTGGTGGCGATTGAAAACGGACGCCTGTATGCCGCCGTGCGCGCCGCCGACCGCGCCAAAAGCGAATTTGTGGGCGTCGTCGCCCATGATTTAAAAGTGCCGATGACCAGCATCGCCGGTTACGCCGACCTGACGGCCATGCAGGGCGGCCTCAGCGAACGCCAGCAGCAGTTTATCGGGCGCATTAAAGATACGGTCAAACGTATGGAAATGCTGGTATCCGATCTATCCGACATCAGCCGCATCGAAAGCGGGCATTTTTTCATGGAAGAAACGCGCGTCCCGGCGGCGGAAATCGTGCAGGCCGTCAAGGACAGCACGCTTGCCCAGGTTGAAAGTTATCACCACCGTTACGTCGAATTAATCGAACCCAACCTACCGGATATGCGGGTGGATTATTACCGTCTGCTCCAGGTTTTAACCAATCTGGTCAGCAATGCTTATAAATACACGCCGGAGGGCGGCACGATCACCCTGCGCGTCCGGCAGATACCGGGGCGCATTGAGTTCACCGTTAAGGATACCGGCGTGGGGCTGTCGAAGGAGCAGATCGCCAAATTAGGCACCAAGTTCTGGCGGGCCGAAGATGATTTCACCCGCTCGCGTCCGGGGACGGGCCTGGGTTTCGCCATCACCCGCGCGCTGGTGGAACAGATGGGCAGTCAGATTAAAATCGAGAGCGAAGTAGGCAAAGGCAGCAGTTTCACGTTCAGCGTGGCGGCTGCCGGATAGCGGCAATTATGTTAGGAAAGACGAAAGACCATGCACTTATTTCTTTCCCCCCATTTTGATGATGCTGTTTTAAGCTGCGGTGGCCTGATCCGTCGTCTGGTCGAAAATAACGAAACGGTGGCCGTGAGAACCGTGATGGGGCAGAAAATCGGCTCCAAACCCGTACCGGATACGCCAATCGTGCAAAGTTTGCACGCCCGCTGGGGCGGCTCGGCAAACGCGCGCATCGAGGAGGACGAGCAGGCCGTTAAAAGCCTGGAGGCCGAACCCCAGCGTATGACCGTCTGGCCGGACTGCATCTACCGCACCTCGCGCCAGGGGCAGCCGCTGTACCCGACGGAAGCATCGCTGTTCGGCGAAATCCATCCTGAAGATGAAGCGGCGCGTTTGATCCCTACCATTGTGCTGCCGGCCCAGGAGATCGTGCATGTGTTATACGCGCCGCTGGGTGTGGGCCAGCATGTTGACCATCTGATCGTGCGGAACTGGGCGCTGGAGTTAAAAAAACAAAACCCGGCATTGGCGGTGATATTTTACGAAGAGTATCCTTATAGTGAAACTGGCAGCGCAGTTGATCGGGCGCTGGATTATTATAGGGAACGCGAAATTGCCCTGGAAAAAGAAACCATCCCCCTTACCGAAGCGCAGGTGGAAGCCAAACTACGGGCTATTGCCTGCTACCGGTCGCAGATCAGCACCTTTTGGGAAAACGAAGAAGCCATGCGGCGGGCCGTCAAACAATTTTTGCTGCGTGTTGGCAGCGGCGCGCCTGCCGAACGCTGCTGGCGGGCGCCGCAGCAGTAAGATCACGATAACGGAGGCCAAACCATGACGGAGGCGGAGGCGCTGGCACAGGCGCGGCTTTTACTGGATGAACTGACGGAAGCCGCCCGGAAAGGCGCGATCATCCCGGTTCAACTGCCCCGGCAGTTAGAGGCTATCGGCGAACTGCTGGCGCAGGCGGCAGCCGGCCGCGCCGACGGCAGCGCGCCGCCCGACCAGGCCGCGTTTTTGACCGAACAGGCCGCTTTTATGTCCCACGCCGTCCACGAACTGCGGACGCCGATGACCAGCATCCGGGGTTATGCCGATATGCTTGCCGCGCCGGGTATGGGCGAACTCTCCACCATGCAGCAGCAGTTCGTCAGCACCATTCGCACGAATACCCGGCGTATGGAAGGTCTGCTGCAAGATGTGAGCGATATATCCAAGCTGCGGGCCGGGGCGCTGCGCGTGAATTTGAAGATGGACACTTTCAAAAACATCGCCCTGATGGTCGAAAAACAGACCCGCCCGCTGGCCGAAGAACTGGGGCGCGAACTGATCTTCGACATCCCTCAAGGGCTGCCCATCCTCAATACCGACGGCGAACTGCTGACCAAAGCCCTGGTTAAAATGGTCGAAAACGCCCTGCGTTATACCCCGCCGGAGGGCGGCCAGGTGACGTTTTCGGCCTTCGCCCAGGGCAGCCGGTTGTGCGTGCAAATTCAGGATAACGGCATCGGCATGACGCCGGAGGAAATCGCGCAGTTGGGGACGATTTACTTCCGGGGCGATCACGATGTCGTCCGCAGCTACAAGGGCAGCGGCCTGGGCATCCCGATTGCTTACGGCATTCTGGCGCTGTTCGACGGGCAGGTGGACGTGACCAGCCAGCCGGGGCAGGGTACGACGTTTACCGTGACATTAGCGGGCATGATGTGATGGCGAACACGCCGCCTCCGGCGATCAGCATCGGCCAGGCGCTCGAAACGCTTCACCGCTTGCAGGCCGAAACGCCCGCCGCCGCCCAACAGCTGGCCGAAGTTGCGGCGGTGCTGCAAAATTTATCGGCGGAAAATGCCTATTTAAATACGCTGCTCATCGAGGATGCGCCCCTGGCCGACCCGCCCCGACCCGCCCCGACCATCCCGCCGCCGGAAGCGAAAAAAACGGTCACGGCGCTGCTGCGGGAGGCCGATTCCGCCCCGGACGCGCCGCTGACCGACCTGTTCACCGGGCTGAACGACTCCTTGCGCCCGCCGCTGATCGCCATCCGGGGGCGCGCGGAACTGGTGCGCGCCGGGCTGCTGGGCCAGATCACCTCGGAACAAGACCTGTGGCTGCAAGCCATCGAGGAAAACACCAGCCGCGCGTTTGCCGTGCTGGATGCGCTGCAAGAAATGATCGCCCTGCAAAAGGGGCTGGTACGCATCGAGTGGGTCAATTTTATCTCCACCGATTTGCTTACCGAAGCCTGGGAGCGCGTCCGCGATAAAGTGCGCCCCTACGGGCATGAAATCACCATCCAGGCCCCGGAAGTTGTGCCGCTGGCGCAGGGCGATTTTTACCATTCGCTGATCGTTTTGAGCGACCTGCTGGATAATGCCATACGCTACACCCCGCCCGGCGGCCAGATTCGTTTGTCGGTGGATAACCTCGGCACGCACGTTTTGTTCAGCGTCACCGACAACGGCATCGGCCTGACCGCCGACGATATGAAACAGATTGGCCGCCCGTTCTGGCGCGGCGACCATCACCGCCTGGTGCGCCAGCACGCCGGCACCGGCCTGCGGCTGTATATTGACAAACAGCTCCTGGCCCTGCAAGGCGGCGAATTAATCTTTTCCGGCGAGCCAGACCTGGGCAGCACCTTCAGTTTTACCCTTAAAACCCCGGACTAAACCGTTTTCAGCCGCAGATTTTGCTTTACAGACGAAAGTTTTCATGCTATATTACAGCGGCGACGGGATTTAACTGCATATAAACGACCATCTATCGAAACGAACCAGGCAAAGATGCTGCACAGCTACGGGCTGTGTTTTTGTCATTTAGGCAGGAGTTTTGCAACGAGGAGAATGAGGGCATGAACGAAGTTCAATATTTAACGCCCGAAGGCCTGAAGAATCTGGAGAACCGCCTGAAGTACCTGACCGAAGTCCGCCGTGTCGAGGTTGCCGAACGGCTGCGTCACGCCCTCGAAGAAGGCGGCGACCTCAGCGAAAACGCTGAGTACGAAGACGCCAAAAACGAACAGGCGTTTGTCGAAGGAGAGATTCTGCGCCTGGAAAGCATTCTCAGCACTGCCCAGATCATCGAGGCCACCGGCAACAAAGATGTGGTGGCGCTGGGGGCCGTTGTGACGGTCGTGGAAAAAGGAACGAAAGAGCAGGAGGTGTATCACCTGGTCGGCTCTGCCGAGGCCAATCCACGCGAGGGAAAAATTTCCAGCGAAAGCCCGCTGGGCAAGGCACTGATGGGCGCGAAAGTTGGTGATCAAGTGGTCGTCAACGCGCCGGACGGACAGATCACCTTCATCATCAAAGCGATTGCGTAACGCTTACGCGCCGGGGGCGCAGCTCGTGTTGGCGCCCCCTTTCCTGTATGCAAACCGGATCAACATTCCATGTGGCAACCCAACAAACTAGAGAGCGAGCGCCTGGATAAACTGGCGCGCCTGTCCCAACTGGGCATCGAAGCCTACCCGCGCCGCGTCCGGCGCACGCACACCATCGCCCGCGCGACCGCCGAATTTGAAGCCCTGGAAAACGGCGGCGGCGCAGAAACCGCCGAAGGGCTGGAAGTGACCGTCTGTGGGCGGATTCGCCGGGTGAACATCAAGGGCAAAATCACCTTCATGCACATCGAGGACGAAAGCGGGCGGGTGCAAATCCTGCTGCGCGTCAACGAGTTAGGCGAGGAATTTTACGACGCCATCAAGGAAAAACTCATTGACACGGACGATTTCGTCCAGGCCGCCGGCACGATGATGCGTACCCGCGCTGGGGAAATCAGCGTGCTGACGCACGAACTGACGCTGCTCAGCAAGTCGCTCAGCCCGCTGCCGGTCATCAAACAGCAGGTGATGGACGACGGCACGGTCATCGAATACGGCGAGTTCAGCGACATCGAACAGCGTTACCGCCAGCGGTACGCCGACCTGGCCGTCAACCGGAACGTGCGCGACGTGTTCCGCAAACGCGCCGAAATTATCCGCGCGCTGCGCCGGTTTTTTGACTCCGAGGGGTTTTTGGAAGTCGAAACGCCGATTTTGCAGGCGGTTTACGGCGGCGCGGCGGCCCGCCCTTTCGTCACGCATCACAACCAGCTCAAGCAGGATTTATACCTGCGGATCAGCTTCGAGCTGTACCTCAAGCGGCTGCTGGTGGGCGGTTACGACGCCGTGTACGAAATCGGGCGCGACTTCCGCAACGAGGGCGTAAGTTACAAACACAACCCCGAATTTACGATGGTGGAGTTTTATAAAGCTTACACCGATTACCGGGGCGTGATGGACATCACCGAGCGGCTGATCGCTTTTGTCGCCAAAGAGGTGCTGGGGCGGACGCAAATCACCTTCCAGGGGCAGGACATCCAACTGGCCCCGCCCTGGCCGCGCCTGACGCTGCGCGATGCCATCAAACAGTACGCCGAAATTGACTACCTGGACTACCCAACGGCGGAGGCGCTGGAAGCCGTCATCCGGGGGAACGGCGGGTCGGTCGCGCCAGGGCTGCCCTGGGGAAAACTCGTCAGCCACCTGTTCGAGCAGTACGTCGAGCCGCGCCTGATTCAGCCAACCTTCATCGTGGACTACCCGCGCGATGTTTCGCCCTTCGCTAAAAAAGTGGACTACGACGATTTTCATGTCGAGCGGTTCGAGTTTTTCATCGCTGCGATGGAGATGGGCAACGCCTTCACCGAACTGAACGACCCCCGCGACCAGGAGCAGCGTTTTCTGGAAATGGCGAAGCTGTACCGGGACGAGGACGATGACGCTACCCCGCTGGACGAGGATTACCTGCGCGCCATGCGTTACGGGATGCCGCCCAACGGCGGTTGGGGCATGGGCGTTGACCGACTGGTGATGCTGCTGACCGACCAGCGCAGCATCCGGGACGTGCTGTTATATCCGCATCTGCGGGAAGAGAAATAGCGCGATTCGCAAAACCGTATACAATCGAGGGGAAAACATCTTTCCCCTTTTTTGTTCCGATGGTGGGTGCATGGCGCTTGACAAGCAGTTGCAGTATCAGGCCATATTGGACGGACTCGGCCAGGGCGTGCTGATCTTCGACAGCGACAATCGCCTGGTGGTGGATAACCTGGCCGCCCGCGCGATCCTGGGCGCAGACCTGAAGCTGATTCGCGCCAGCGGTTGGGCGGCGGCAGCGACGGTCTTTAATGCCCGGACGAACGACCCGGAAGATGATGTGGAGACGGCGCGCAAACGGGCGCTGGAGTCGGCCCGCCCGGTGCGGTTTCATATTTACCGCGCCGGCGAATACGTCCCCTGTTGGGCGGCGGCGGTTCATGGCGAAAGCGGCGACATCTTCACCCTCATTACCATTGAAGTCCCCGACTGGACGGCCATGACCGATATTCTGACACAGTTCCGCGCCGAAGTGCAGAACGCCGCCGAATCGAGCCAGGGACACATCAACCTGATTTTACAAAGCCTCAAACAGATCAAATCCGGCGAAAGCGTCGAACAGTTGGGGCGGCGCATCGGCGGTTTTGTGCAGTTGATCGCCACGCACATGCACCGCGTCGAACGCCTGATGAACCTGCTGCACCGGCTGGAATTGATCCGCACCGGGAAACTGCCGGAGGTCATCCGCAAAGAGCGCCGTAAAATCGTGCTGGACGAGTTCATCGAGGATTTTATCGAAGGCCTGGACGAGGTGCAGCTCCTCGACCCGGAAACCGAAACCCAGGACTACCGCTCGCGCATCAAAACGACGGTGGGTGATGGGCTGGTGGTTTTTGCCTCGCCGTCGCGTTTGACCACCATCTTGCACGACATTCTGCGGAATGCTATCATGTACAGTATGAAGGCTGCGCCCATTATCATCATGGCGCAAACGTCGCCGCAGAATCAAAGCGTGCAGATTGACGTGATTGATGAAGGTTACGGCATCCGCGCCAAAGAGTTTGAGCGTGTATTTGCCTCCTTCCAGCGGGCGCGGCAGCCGCAAATTCTGGGCGAATTTGGGTACGGCATCAGCCTGTACCTGTGCAAACACGAGGTCGAGGCGATGAACGGGAAAATCTGGTTCGAGAGCGAAGAAGGGGTCGGCACGACCTTCAGCCTGAAGCTGCCCATGTGGCGCGACGACTCTTCTTCCAGTTCTAGTCCAGAGCATACCTAATTATCCCCGACCGCCGCCGAGGTTATTCAAACGCCTCTCCTGGGAATGGTCAGGGCAGGCGTTTTTGTTTGCTTTATAGTCGCAGGGCAGCCCAATGGGGCCGCCTAAAGACCGGTGACTGGTGTAATCTCAGCCTATCAGGCTTGAATGCTGCCTGTAAATCACAAGTCCATAAGCTGCCAAATCAGGTATTCAAGGTCATCAAGGGTTGTGATTTAAACTGGTAACTGACAACTTGTAACCGGAAACTGCACCAGAGACTATTATGCCATGCAGCTAACACGGGAATTTTTCGATACACTGATCGTGGTCGTCATCCTCATCGGCCTGGCGCTGGCGGTGGTGCGGCTGTATGCCGACTTCACCCGCCCGCTGCCGAACAACCCGGACGACGAGCCGGACTGGGCGCGGGATGACGATACGCAGCCGCATAAACAAAACGATGATCTGTAGGGGCGCAAGGTTTTGCGCCCTGCTTACCAACAGGGGAGACTTTTTCATGCTGGACATCACGATCATCCGGGAAAAGCCGGAGTGGGTTAAAGAACAGATCGCTAAACTGAACGACCCGGCGGCCATCGAGCGCGTGGACGCCGTGCTGGAACTGGACAAACGGCGGCGCGCGCTGCTGACCGAGGCCGAGGCCATCCAGGCGGCGCGCAACCGGCTGAACAAAAGCGTCGGCGGGCTGCGCGGCAGTAAAAAGCTGGACGATACCGCGCGTTACCGGCTGGCCGCCCGCGCCGCTGAAGCCGTCCAGAGCGGCGATTACGAGGCGGCGGCGCGCCTGCTGGCCGGTGAGGACGCGGATGCAGCAGCCGGCGAAGCCGACCCCGCCGCGCTCGACCGCCTGACCGATGCCCTGCGCGCGCTGGGCGACCGGGTGAATGCGCTCAACGAGCAGATTCGCCAGGTGGATGCCGACCTGGAAACCAACATGCTGTGGATACCCAACCTGCCGCACGAAAGCGTGCCGGTGTTCGACAGCGAGGAACACAACATCGCCTGGCCGCCGGAAGGCGAACAACGCGCCTTCGACTTCGAGCCGAAACCGCATTGGGACATCGGCCCGGCGCTGGACATCATTGATTTTGAGCGCGGCGTCAAGCTGGCCGGGTCGCGGGCTTATGTGCTGAAGGGCTGGGGCGCGCGGCTTCAGCGGGCGCTCATCAACCTGTTTTTAGACAGCGCGCGGGCGCGTGGTTTTACCGAACTGTACGTGCCGTACATGGTGCGCGAAGCCATGATGGTCGGCGCGGGGCAGTTCCCCAAGTTCCGCGAAAACGTCTACCACGACGATGAAGAAGACCTGTACATGCTGCCGACCGCCGAGGTGGCGATCACCAACCTGCACCGCGACGAAATTCTGGACGAGTCGCAGCTTCCGCTGTATTACGTGGCGCACACACCCTGCTTCCGCCGCGAAAAAGTGAGCGCCGGGCGCGATGTGCGCGGCATCAAACGCCTGCACCAGTTCGAGAAGGTCGAGCTGTACAAGTTCACCACACCCGAAACCAGCTACGCCGAACTCGAATCGCTGGTCGAGGCGGCCAGCGATGTCGCCCGCGCCCTCAAAATCCCCTTCCGCCGGCTGGAGATCGTCACCGGCGACCTGGGTTTTAGCGCCAGCAAAAAATATGACCTGGAAATGTGGGCCTCCGGCTGCGGCGAGTGGCTGGAAGTGTCGTCGTGCAGCAATACCGAAGCGTTCCAGGCGCGGCGGGCGAACGTGAAATATCGCCCGGCGGACGGCAAAAAGGCGCAGTTCGTGCATACGCTCAACGGCAGCGGCCTGGCGACACCGCGCGTCATCATCGCCATCCTGGAAAACTACCAGCAGGCCGACGGCAGCGTGATAATACCGGAGGCGCTGCGCCCGTATCTGGGCGGCGCGGAGCGTATCACCAGGCCGTAGGGGAAAAAGCGTAACGCAAAGGCGCAAAGCAGCAAAGACGCGGAGAAAAACTTTTCGGGGCGCAGCATACTGCGCCCTGGTTTATTGCCAGCCGCTTGACATCCGCCGCCGAACTCGTTTATCCTCATCATCAGCGTTTGGGAACATTTATTCTAAAGGCGTCTTTATGCCGGTGATAACCCTATCCACACCGCCGCATTTTAAGTTCTGGCCGTCGGTCGTCAGTCACGGCTGGTGCGACCTGCCGCCCTATGGATGCGACGAGTCGGCGCGCATTTTGTACCGCATCCAGCAGCTTAATGACGGCAGCATCGTCCGGCTGGTTTTGCGCCAGCGCGATACCGGGGCGGTTGAAGTGGCCGTCGAAGGGCTGGCCGCGCTGTCGCCGGAGCAGGAAAACGAAATTCGCGCCGTCGCCGCGTTAATCCTCAATCTCAACCGCGACCTGGGCAATTTTTACGCCACGCTGCGCGGCCACCCGCGCTACGCCTGGATTGAACCGCTCGGCGCGGGGCGGCTGCTGGTTTCCCCGTCCATCTGGGAAGATGCCGTCAAAACGCTGTTTACCACCAACACGGTCTGGAAAATGACCATCCAGATGTGCCAGCGGCTCGTCACCCTGGGCGATCCATACCCCGGCGGCGGTCACGCTTTCCCGCCGCCGGAGCGAATCGCCGCCATGCCCCCGGACGACCTGAACGCCCACGTTCGCGCCGGATACCGCAGCGCCTACCTGCACGAACTGGCAGCAAACATTGTCGAACGAAAAGTTGATCTGGAAGCCTGGCGCGACCCGGCGCTGGCCTCGGACGACCTGTACCGGCGTATCAAAAGTCTGAAAGGTTTTGGCGACTACGCCGCCGGCAACATGCTGCGGCTGCTGGGGCGCTTCGACCGGCTGGCGACCGACAGCGAATGCCGCGCCGTCTACCGCGACAGCATCAACGGCGGTTCAGCCGCCGTCCACGACCGCGAAATTGCCGCTTATTACGAGCCGTTCGGCCAGTGGCGCGGCCTGGCGCAGTGGATGGACGTGATGGAAAGCTACCTGCGGACGGTCTAACGCCTCCCTCTACTTCTGGCGTTTCCGTGTCGCAAGCCGGTCGTCTGCGGCGTCTGCGGCGTCGGGCAGCGCCTCGCCGGTTTCGCCGTCGGCGTTGTTCAGCGCGCCTTCGATGGCCTCGACGACGGTTTCGACAGGCGGTGCAGGCGTGTCAGGGGCGGGCTGGCCGTCCGCAATATATTCAACAGTGGCGATAACTTCTTCTTTTTTCTCCAGCGAAACCTGAGTCCGGCTGAGCGATAAACCGGGCCGGTCGCTGACGCCCGCCTCCAAGCTCTGCGGCGACATCAGGCTTTCGGCCTGGCTGCCGGCCACCTGCTGCACCTGCGTGTAAATGGCCTGTTCGTTGGTGAGCTGGGTTTTAATGGTTTCCTCGCGCCATTTGCGGCGTTCCCGGTCAAAAACATCCTCGAAGCGGGTGACGAACTCGGCCTCTGTCTCCGGCGTGCGCTGAGCGGTCGGCAAAACTTTCCATTCGTTGAGGATGGTTTGCAGGTCGAAGGCGGCTTCGTAATAAATGCGATAGGTGCGCCCGTACATGCGAATTTCGGAAATCAGCGTCAGCGCCGTCCCCAGGGCGGTCGTCACCGCGACCAGCCCCTCCAGGCCGAAACCCACGCCCGCCAGCACCGAACCGGCCCCGGCGATCACCAGCGCCACGATGCGGTTGCGCCGCATAGCGGTATAGTCTTCTTCGATTTTGCCGATGTACCAGCCGAACTGACCCTGAACGCGCCAATCCACATAATTTTCCGGCCTGATCGGCGCGAAACCATCATCGCCTTTGCCCCTGCCTTCAGTTTTGTTGGCCGCCTGCTGGATCAGGTCGGCGTCCGAAATCGGTTTGATCTGCGGCATAGCGATATTGTGCTGGATCATCCACAGGTCTATACCGTTGATCTCGGCCAGCAGTTGGGCCTGTTTGGCGTGAGGGTCTTTGTCCTTGTAGGGGCCAGCGTTCAGGCGGTAGAGGTAAATTTGCGAGCGGATTAACTCGGCGCTGACGCGGTATTCGACCCATCCGGTGCTGGTGGAAAACTGCGCCGCGTAGTTCATCAGGCCGACGCTGACGATGGGCAGGATAATCAGCAGGATACGCAGCACCCCGCCGCCGCCCAGGTAGGTGCTGAGGACGGCCAGGGCGCTGGCGAGCGCGCCGATCAGGATAATCCACTGGCGGGTGCGCTGGTGAATCTGCTTCTGCGCCGACGATGCGCGGTCGTAATCCAGGAAGCGCCGCCAGGCGGCCAGCAGCGCGGGGTCGTAGGCGGTGGGGTCAATCTTCGGTACGGCAGCGGTTGCAGTCTTGGGGTTGGCGGACATGCAGTTTCCCTCCCGTTAGATTCTGCCTGTATCGTACCACAATTTTGCGGGCGGGATGCGCGCCTATGTGAAAACATGGGGGTAAACGCATATCATGTCCGATTCGAGGCTATACGAGGGTTGTTCGTAGGGGCGCAAGGCCTTGCGCCCCTACCCACGAAACGACCCTTATCGAGCCTCAATGACCTTTTGAAAACCCATTAAACTTTCATATGCGACTGCCCTGTAGACTCCCCTACTCCAGCGCGCAGCCGCCGGCGGCTTGCAGCGCGGCGGCGATGGCCTGCGCCGCCAGCTCATGCCCGGCGGGGTTCCAATGGCTGTCGTAGGGATAATACAGCAGCTCACCCTGGTCTACCCGCGCCTGGAAAACCGGCGTCAGGTCAATAAATAACCAGCCGGGGCGCGACTCGACCAGCTTTTGAACAGCGTCGCGCTGGTCGGTCAAGCGGCTGATGAAGGCGGCTTCGTCGGCCTCGTTGATGGGCTGCGGCTGCATTTGCAGCCAGCCGTCCTCGTCTATCACCTGGACGTAAGCGTTCTGACGCAGCCATTGGCGCTCGGTGGGATAGATATACGGGTAATAAAGCTGGTCTTTGGGCGGGATGAAAACCAGCGCGCGGCAGGTGGTCGGGCCGCCGCTGGCCGAAAGCGCGTCCAGCGTATCGGCCACCAGCCGGAACGCGCCGCTGGCTTCGTAACCGCCATTGGGGGCCGGCTGCCGCCACAGGTAATACGGCAAAAAAGCCATCTCGTAGTAGTTCCCGCCGATGATGACCGGCATGGGGAAGTCGAAGTGCTGGTCGGTGTTGCGGGCGGTTTCGGTGGCGACCCGATTGGCGGCCTGCTCCGCCAGCTGCGGCAGCATGTAAAAGGGCGACCGCTCCGCCAGCGCCGCCGAACGCTGCGCGTCCACCAGATCGTTGCCAGCAAAATACGCCCACAGCAGCCACGAACGCGCCTCGCGCCCGGCGAACTCGCGGGCGGCGGCGGCCACTTCCAGCGGGCCGTAACCCCGGTAGCCGTAGTTCTGCACCGGCACGTCCAGCGCCGCCGCCAGGGCATCCGGCCAGGGGACGGCTACGTTGTAGCCTTCGGTGAACGAATCGCCAAAAGCGGCAATCGGATAATGGTCGGCCTGTTTTTGCGGCAGGCGGAAGCCGTCGGCGTCCCAGGACAGCGTAAAGGACGCGATGATGGCGTCATCCTCCGGCGGGCGAATGCGCCCCGGCAGCGAAGCGAACAGGTCGCTGTCGGTATGCCGGAAGTTGACCTGGATGCTGGTGCCGGCATCCTGCCGGCGGTAGCGGTCGGAGTCGCGCAGCAAGCCCGGAAACAGGTTCAGCAGCAGCAGCACCAGCAGCAGCGCCGCTGCGATGCCGCCAAACATCAAAGCGGCTTTGGCCCACAGCGGCGTTTTCGTTTTTTCGGAACTTACGGAATTCATCGGCTTCCCCGCGCATGATAAACGACCGCGCGAAATTATAACGTCGCCGCCGGGGGATGAATAGTATAATGATTAGGCACGGGGGGATAATCTCGAATAACGGTGAAACTCATTGAAAACACAGCGTAAAACTTACCTCTGGCTGGTCGTTCTGCCGGTGCTGCTGCTGATGACCTGGTTCGGCGCGCGCGGGCTGGCCGCCGATACCTACTGGCTGGATGAAATCTGGTCATTAGATTTTGCGGGCGCGGCGCATTTTGGCCCGCTGTCGCCGGTAGAAATCTGGAATCGCACCGCTGCGGACGCCTTCAGCGGGCCGACCTATCCGCTGCTGTTGGGCGCCTGGGGTTGGCAGGTGGGCTGGACGCCCTTCGCGGCGCGCGCTTCGTCGCTGCTGTTGGGCGTGCTGGCGGCGGCGCTGGTTTACCGCCTGGGGTGTGATTTGGCGACGCCCGGTGTCGGGCTGGCGGCGGTGGGCGCGGTCGGCGTGTCGGCGCTGTATGCCTATTTTTTGCACGAACTCCGCAATTATACGCTGACAACGGTGCTGCTGACCGTTATGCTGTGGACTTACTGGCGCATCATCACGCGCAAACGCCCGCCGGGGCGCTGGCTGAAAATCGGCTTCGTGGCCGGCGGGACGGCGCTGCTGTACACGCATTATTACGTGGCGCTGGCGCTGCCGGCGCTGGCGTTCTATCACCTCATTTTTGTGCCGAAAAACCGGCGCTGGTGGCTGGTCGTGCTGCTGATGGGTATCGGCGGCGTTTTGTTCCTACCCTGGGCGGTGCTGGCGCTGCAAGCCTTGAGCGAGATGGACGCGCTCCAGGCCAGCATCGTCGGCGAGAGCTTTTTGACGCCGCCGCAGCTGGTGGAGCGGACGCTGGTCTTTTTCAGCAACAACGCCGTCTGGCTGCTGATCCCGGCGCTGGCGCTTTCATTCCTGGGGCTGCGCCGCTGGCGGCGGGCGACGGTCATGCTGTGGTTTTTGACCGCCGCCATGCTGGCCGGGCTGATGATCGCCAACCAGCGCACGACGCTGATTCGTCCGGGGCGCGAACGTTACCTGCTGATGTTGTGGCCGGCGCTGGCGCTGCTGGTGGGCATCGGCGCGGCGGCGCTGCGGCGGACGCGCCTGCGGCTGGCCGTTCCGCTGCTGGCGGCGGCCTGGCTGGTGATCGGCGTCCAGGCCAACCTGGACGGCACGCTGACGCGGGATACCGACGGCGCTCAGGCGCTGCCCTGGGACGCCCTGGCGCGCGTGCTGGCCGACGACGCGCAGATCGGGGATGCGGTGATCGTGCATGTAACAACCTATAACTGGGTGCTGGAGTTCCAGCCCGCCGAATATCACCTCTACGGCCTGCCGGTGAAGTTCGACCTGCTGGCGACGTACTACGGCGACGATTTTCCCCAGTCGGCGCGGGATTTTGTGGACGATGCGCCGCAGGTGTGGGTGGGGCTGGATAAACGCCTGCCGGCGGGCGACGCGCTGGATAACTTCACGCGGACTTTAGCCGGGCAGTACGCGCCCTGCGGGACGGTTTTTGACCTGCCGCGAATGCGCCTCGACCTGTACCGCCGGTTTCCACCGTCGGCTTTCGACGCGGAAAATTCGGCCATCCTGCGTTTTGGCGGCGGCATCGCCCTGACGTATGCCGATGTGCAGCCGCCTACGCCGGGCGAACCGCTGGCGGTCACGCTGGTCTGGGCATTGGGCGCGGACGTGCCGCCCTATACCTATTCGGTGGCGCTGCACCTGGAAAACGCCGCCGGCGAGCTGGTCGCCCAGGGCGACTACGGCCTGCCGCCAGAACCAGCGGCCTGCCGCCAGACCGATCTGCCGGTGGACGGCCTGCCGCCCGGCGAGTATACCCTGCTGGCGACAGTGTACGACTGGGCCAGCGGCGCGCGGCTGCCCGCCGAAGCGGTCGCGTCCGGCGAGACTGCCGACCGGCTGCCGGTGGCGGTGGTCACACTGGGGCGTTAGCAAAAAGTTCTGAGCTGGCGGCTGGCGGGATGTCCCGCGTGAGGCAGTGTACCGCGCCGCCGCCGTTGACGCTGGCGCGGCAGTTGATGGGGATGATTTCGTATCCGGGCATGGCTTCGCGGTAGATCGCCAGCGCGCGCGCGTCGTCCGGGATGCCGAACGCCGGAACCAGCACACGCCCGTTGGCCGTCAGCGCGTTGGTGTAACTGCGCCAGATGGGATACACGCCCCAGTTGAGATATGGCGGCGGCGCAGGCAGTTCGAAAACGCGGTAGGGCGAACCGGCGGCGTTGGTTTCCCGGCGGAACAGATCGGCAGCGGCGCGTTGTTGGCCGCCGTTGTAAAAAACGCCCGCCGCGCCGACCAGCACCGTTTGCGCGTCCGCCAGCTTGACCACCAAATCCACATGGCCGGTTTCTTCGCGCTTCAGGCGCGGCGTGACAATCAGCTTGTGGAAGTCGAAAACGGCGCGCAGTTTCGCCTCGACACCGGCGCGGGACAGGTACGGGTTGCTGTAAAAAATCTGCTCCGAGACGATCAGCGTCCCCGCGCCGTCCGTCCAGATATTGCCGCCTTCGAGATGTAAATCCAGCGCGCGAACGGGTATATCGGCAAAAGCCGCCCAACGCCGCGCCATCCGGTTATCGCGCGCCTGGGGATAGTTCGGCAGCGGGTCAAACACCGGCTTAACGCACACGCGCCCGCCGTCCGCGCCATACCCGATGATCGGCCCATAATCCCGCACCCAGATGTCATCGGTCGGCAGGCACAGAAACCGGATACCCGGCGTCAAGCGCATCGTCGCAGCCAAAAACCGGCTGATCGCGTCTGACCAACCCGGCGCGGGGACGATTATCACGACCTGTGTCACCGGGGAGAGGGCGCGCACCATCTGCGCGTGGCCGTCCCACAGCGCCGGATACAGCACCGGCCAGGCCAGCATCACCGCCTCGACCGGCTCCCACTGGGCCGGCAGGCGCACCCGGCCATCCGGCGCGGTGCGCGGTTCGGCGTCCGGCACGCTTTCGAGCATCAGCCATTTTTCGTCCACAGGCGCGAGATTTTCCCCCGCCAGCCGCCAGCGCCGCAGGTAAGCGGTCACGGCTTCGGGCGAATCCGGCGGGTGTTCGTCAGCATCCAGCGGCATCCAGCGCCGCAGCAGCAGGCGGCTAACCCTTCGCAGCCAGGCGGGTTTCCACCGCCGCCAGAGGGGATAGGGGATGGGGTCGAAACGCAAAATACGCACGAACGGCCTTTAATCGGCGCAGCTCACCAGCTTCCACTGGCTCCGCCGCCGTCGGAACTGCCGCCGCCGTCCGACCCGCCGCTGCTGCCGCTGCCGGAGTCGCTGCTGGAGTCGGACAGCATCGCCATTGTGACCAGGCGAACATCGTGGAAGCCGCAGCTTGAACAGTGCAGCGTGACTTCTTTTTCGCCGGTCGAATGATAAGTTGGCGCGGACAGCACGACCGAACTGCGCTGGAGTGTGTGCTGTCCGCACTGCGGGCAGCGCGAACGCATATACAGCCACACCCCGACGCCGACCACACCCAGGCCGACCAGACCGCCGCCGGCCAGCAGGCCGAGCAGATCGGGGTTAGAGAACGGCGACACTTCCGGCACCGGCCCCGTCAGCACTTTGACCGCTTCCTGCGCGCCCTGACGGATGCCGCGTTCATAATCGCCCTGGCGGAAGGGCGGCAGGATGTATTCGTCAATCACCACTTTGGCGGTTGTGTCGTAGGCCCGGTCCCAGCCGCGCCCCAGTTCCAGGCGCACCTTGCGGTCGTCCAGCGCCACCAGCAGCAGCACGCCCCGGTTGGTGGCCGCGTCGCCCAGTCCCCAGGTGTTAAACAGCCCGGTAGCGAACGATTCGATGGTGCTGTCGCCGGTGTTATAATCGGCAATCTGGCGGATGGTCACAACCGCCATTTCGACGCCGTTCGCGTCGGCCCCGGCCAGCAGGCGGTTGAGTTCGGCGGTGGTATCGTCGCTTAACACGCCGGCGTAGTCGTTAACGTAGGTCGCCATCCGCGCCGGATAGCCCTGGGCGGAAACCGCGCCCGCCGCCAGCAGCGCCAGCAGCCATAAACCGGCCACCAGTCGGATTGCAGGATGTTTAGGCATCACCGGGAAACCCTCCGCAGTCGTTTTTGCGTTATCCCGATTTTACGGTGATTCCGGTGGAGATGCCGTTTAGATCGCCTATGAATTTGTAGAGTTGAAATCGAATAAGTTATAGTTTATCTGATAAGTAATAAGGCCAATACATTGACACAAGATCATATGTTCTGTATCATATTAATTAGGCGAAGCTTTAAGAAATGATGTTTGCGCGAAAGGAAATCAACCTATACCATTAATCGTAGATGTGTTCGGCAAGCACGAACAGTGAGTTTTTGTGGAAATTTCAGACATTTCCGAATTATACTATATTACTCACATTGATAACGTCGTGTCGATATTTAAAACATGGGATTTTGAGCCATAAAGAGGCCCAAAATTATCCTCATATTTCTGTAGCGGATCAAGCTGTACAGGCCAGGCGAGCGAGAAAACGGGTACCTGACGGACTGCCACTACATCATTATGCAAATCTATATATAAATGCACAAAATCCTATGTTGTTCATCAAGTGCCAAGAAGGGTTTCGCAATACGATTTGTGTTATACGTGTAAATAAAAAATTTTGTTGTTAGAAAACGTTATTATTGCTGATGGCAATGCGGCTAAGCCAGTAGTCGAAAGAAATCCACGAATGGAGTAGACTTGAGGCATGAGCCGACGAGTCAACTTCACCCTTACTGACGAACAGCTTGCTGAGATC
>QUBZ01000180.1 GCA_014338005.1 Chloroflexota bacterium
GAGGGGATTGGGCGCGGCGCGCACGTTCAGCTGGCCGGTGATGACGGTGGCGGTCGCGCCGGTGGGCCGCGTGCCGGGGTCGGTCACCGGCACGGTTTCCAGCCCGATGACGGCGGTATAGGAACGGCTCACCCAGCCGATGACGCCGTTCGCGTTCAGTTGAATCCAACTGCTGTCGGCGTTGCGCCCGACCACCGGGTAGGTTTCGCCGAACCGGATGCGCGTCAGGATCGCGCCGGTGAAGGGGTTGGGCGCGGCGCGCACGTTCAGCGCGTAGGTGATGATGGTGGCGGTCGCGCCGGTGGGCCGCGTGCCGGGGTCGGTCACCGGCACGTTCTGGATGTTGACGGCCACCACGTAGCGGGCGTTCACCCAACCGCTGATGCCGTTCACGTCAAGCTGAAGCCAGCTTGTGTCGGCGTTGCGCCCGATCACCGTATACATCTGCCCGCGTGTGATGCGCGTCAGGATCGCGCCGGTGAAGGGGTTGGGTGTGGCGCGCACGTTCAGCATGGCCGTATTGATGGTCGCCGTCGCGCCGCCGGGGACGACGCTGCCGAAGCTGTACTCCAGGAAGGCCAGGCCGGCAGCTTCATAATATTCCACCACGAACGTATGCGCCCCCGCCGGCAGGTTGAGCGTGGCCGTGTAAGTGCTGCCGGATGCGACGTGCCATTCATCAATATATGGCAGGCCGTTCACCAGCACGCGCACGCCGTCATCGGCGCGAACGGTCAGTTGGTATGTTCCTGCCGCCAGCGTTTGCGTGCTTGTCCAGCGTGCCGAAAAATAATCTACCAGCAGGCTGGGATTAGGCGACCCCGCGCCCCAATTGTGGGATGGGCTGCCTTCGGAGAAAATCGCCGCCGGCGAGCCTTGCAGATAGGGGTTGCTGAAGTATTCCGCCGTCCATAATCCCTGCGCGGCGGCGGGCAGCACCGCCAGCCCGATGAGCAGAATCGCCATACCAATGAGGATAAAACGAACCCGCGACATGGCCTAAACCTTTCTCGCCATTTTTTACTTATGACATCTATAACCAGTGTAGGCGAATCCCTGGCCGACCGCTGAACGAACGATGGGCGGATGGGGGACGGAACATAAACGCCCGTGTTATAAATTTCAAACGCCGGCGTCAGGAAAAAAAGCGCCCCTCCGGGGAGGGGCGCGCGGCTGCTCAGGGCGCGGTGATGGGGATTGCGCCGGCGTTGGCCACGCTGTCCAGCGGCGCAAAACGCGCGCTGATCCAGCCGGTGACGCCCTGGTAAGTGACCTGCCACCAGTCGTTATTGGCGGTGCGCCCGACCACCGGCACGCTCACGCCCCTGGCGATCTGGCCGAGAATGGCGTGCTGCGTGCCGGGGCCGCCCCTGAAGTTCACGGTCGCTACCGGAGTGGCGGAAAACCCGGTTGTGGGCGGCGGGCCGGTGACTGCGCCTTCGGCCTGCGTGACCGGGACGGCGCCGGGATTGCTGACGCTCAAAAAGCGCCCGAACGCCCAGCCCAGCGTGCCGTTCACGTTGATCTGCCACCAGGTGCTGTCAGCATTGCGCCCGACCACCGGGTAAGTTTCGCCCCGGTTGATTTTGGTCAGGATGTCGCCGCGCACGTCCGGCGCGCTGCGTACATTCAGCCGGAAGGCTGTGACGACCGTCCCGGTCGCGGACGCCGGCGGGCTAACGACCGGTGGGCTGACGACGCCCAACCGCTGCAAGCTGAACTCGATCAAAGCATTGCCGCCGGCCTCGAAATATTCCACCATGAAGTTGTGCGTCCCGGCGGGCAGTGTGATGGTGGCCGTATGGGTGACTGCATTGGCCGGCCCCCACTGGTTGATGACCACCACGCCGTTCACGAACACGCGCACGCCGTCGTCCACACGCGCGCTGATCTGGTACGTGCCGGCTTCCAGCGTTTGCAGGCTCGTCCAGCGGGCGCTGAAGTTATCGGCGGGGATGCTCGCCAGGGGAGAACCCGCGCCCCAGTTATGATTGATGCTGGCCTCGCTTTGAATCAGCACCGGCTCGCCGGCCAGCGCCGCGTTGGCATAATACTGTGCCGTCCAGGGGCTAAGGCCCACGTTGAGCGCGGACTGCGGGGCCGGGAAATTCGGCCCGGCGGGGTTGATCGCCAGGTTTGCCCACGTCACGTAGACGTAAGCCTGGCCGGTGCTTTCCCGATAATCCACCTGAACATGATGCACGCCTTCCGTCAGCGTGACATCCGCCGACACGATCTGCCCGACCTTCGGATTGCCGAAGGTATCAATCTGCGGGACGGCAGCGAAGCCGACGTTCACTCGCACTTCATCATCGGCCAGCGCCCAAAAGCGGTACGTCCCGGCGGGGAAATACGGGTCTGATGCCCAGCGGACGGTGAACCCATCGCTGTTCAGCCCAGGGGCGGGCGCGCCCGTACCCCAGTCAAAAGCAATGGCCGCGTCCTGGCGGACGAGATTCGGCTCGCCCAACAGGAAAGCATTATTGTAATACTGCCCCGTCCATACCACGCCCTGCGCCGCCGCCGTTTGAAAAACCGCCAGCAGCGCCGCCACAATCACCAAAACGCAGATTTTGCGCCGCATCGTCGTTTACCTCCTAACTCACATCCCACTATCGTCTCATAAGCAGACTATTGGACTATTGACGATTTATGACGGCTCGTCTAAGGATATTATAAAAAAATTGACCCTGAGCCGGACACCGGCGAAGGGTGGGCGTGGGCTGAACGCCTAACAATCGTTGGAATTTGGGAATGCAGGTTGTTAAGTCCGGCGCAAGGTTTCTACCTCACACTGCATTTTCATAAAGAGCCGCCGGTTTTGGGTTTAAAAAGACCTGTAAGGGTAGCGGTATAATGTACGCGGTGAACGATGCGACTATCAAACCTAAATTCGTGATTGAAAACTACCGGCGCGCGTACCAGATGGTACACCGGCGCGAGCCGCAGATCACACACCTGTTTGACGATTGGTATCAGGTCAACGGCGAAACCGTTCACCGCCTGACCCTGTTCGGTGAAATCACCCGGCTGCGCGAACTGGCGCAAAAGCACCGGCTGGTGAACGCCGACCGGAGTGTGATTCAACGCCTGATGGCGAAACTCCGCAGCCTGTAACATTCCCCCTCGCGGCATCTCATCGCTTTCTCATCCCGGAACGTTCGCGCGAATGCGCCCTGGTGTGTACAATACGCCCACCATTAGCTGTGCCTAGCTGCATTGGGAGTTTTTGATGAAAAAAGTATATTGGATGGCGCTGGTCATCCTGCTGGCCGGGACGATAGTTTCGGCGCAGGCCGGGTTAACTCCGGCTCAGATATGTGCGGAGGCCGTGCCGGCCCAGGACCCGACGAACCGCACTTTTTCGCAGCCGGAGCAGGTGTTAGAACCCGGCGTGGACTATCGCGCGGTGCTGTGTACGGAGGCCGGGCCGATTTACGTGGACCTGTTTGAGGAGCTGACGCCTATCACCGTCAACAGCTTCGTCTTTTTAGCCCAGCAGGGTTACTACAACAATACCACCTTCCACCGCGTCATCGCAGATTTTATGGCGCAGGGCGGCGACCCGACCGGAACCGGAACGGGCGGCCCTGGTTATCAGTTCCAGGATGAGCTGGTCGGCTTCCTGAACTTCGACATGCCGGGCTGGCTGGCGATGGCAAACGCCGGCGCGGACACCAACGGCAGCCAGTTTTTCATCACCACCGCCCCCACGCCGCACCTGGATTACCAGCACACCATTTTTGGCGAAGTGCTGGACGGCCAGGAAACAGTCGCAGCCATCGAACTGCGCGACCCGGCGATGGCCACCGAAGCCGGCACGGCGCTGCAAACGGTGGTGATCGTCACCGACCCAACCGGCGTTGAGACGACCTATGAAGAGCCGGCGACGGCCACACAGGATGAAGTCATTACGGCTTTCGAGGGCATGAAGGACACCATCACGCCGGATGTTGAGCAGCTGTTGTCCCAGGAAACCGTCCTGTTAAACACCGAGGACGTGATCGCCGCCGCACCGGAAAGCGCCCGCCAGGCGTATGCCGATTTGCTGGAGCGTTACGGCCATGAGTATCACATCACCAATACGGTGACGAACATCGGCTGCGATCTGGATAACATCGTTTTCGGCTCGTTGGGGTACACGCTGGACTCCTTCGCCACCCGCGCCGACGCGGCGGCGGCGCTGGCCGACCCGGCGCTGGCCGAACGGCTGACGGCGGACGGTTTTGCCAGCCAGGATTCGGCCAACCTGCCGTACCCGCTGTTCACCCGGACGGAAACCGTCTGCGAGCGGGAGATGGTGCGGGGATTAACCTACTGGCAGCGGGGACACTTCATCGCCACCGCGCACATCACCATCCCGGCGGACAATCCCAATATCGAGTTTATGGACCTGGTGCTGAACCAGTTCGTCGGAATCCGCGTTTACGAGCCGGTGCTGGCGGAAATCCTCCGGCCCGAAATTCGTTAGAGGCGTTTAACATTTATGGGCGGGGCGCACGCCGGTGCGCCCCATCACATTAACCACCTATTATCGGCCATGCGGAACAACTGGCGGGTTGTTTCCACGCCGTCCATTGCCTTACCGCGCTCCAGGGCGCTGTCTATTTCCAGCACCGGCATGTCCAGCCCGGCCAGGATGGTCTGCGCGCGGTCGCGGGCTTCCTGCGGGGTGGCGCAGTGGTCAAGCACCAGGCCGAGCATTTCCACACTGCGTTCCTGCTCGCCGGTTTTTGCCAGCAGCGCGGCGATGCCGGTCAGCACCCACAGCGTCAGGGGCGTATCCCGGATGGTCGAAG
>QUBZ01000181.1 GCA_014338005.1 Chloroflexota bacterium
CCAGCAGCGCCCCCTTGCCAGTGGTCGCCAGCGTCAGGCCGGGGATTTCCAGCCCGGCGAACGTCTGGCGGATGTAGGCCATCGCCTCGACATGATAACCCGTTGGACTGGGGGTGTTCAGCAGCCCCACCAGAAAATCCACCATCGCATCGGTGTTGATATGCAGATCAGCCACGAACATCCTCCTTTACCGGGTTAAACGGGGTGAGGTGATTATAACGCAGCCGTTTCGAATCAGCCGGGGGTATGGGCATCCCGGCGGCGGCGGTGTTACAATCGGGGCAGCCGGGCAAACGACGGATGGAAAGGGTTATGCTCACCGTTCGACAGGCAGCATTAGACGATACGCAGGCCATCAGCCGGCTGTTCCGGTCGCAGATCACCGCCTGGCAGCGCCTCGACGACCGGGGACAGGTACAGGATGTGCCTTACGAGGCGCTGACTATTTACGAACGCTGGCTGCACGGCGGCACCTGGATGAGCATTGAAACCGCCGCGCTCCAGCTCAGCCATCTGCTGCACGGCGCGGGGCTGCCGGCGGTGGTCGAAGCCGGGGGACAGGTGCGCGGTTACAGCGAGGCTTATTACGGCCAGGAGCCGGCGCCGTTTGGTGTACACCTGCACCTGGCGCACCTGGCCGCCGAGGCCGACGACGCCGGCCTGCAAGACGCGCTCATCACCGGCTGCTTGGAGCGGGCCGCCGCGCTGAAGTGCGCGCGAGTGACGGTAAGCTGCCTCGCCAGCGACCAGCCGTCCCGGTCGGTTTATGAACGGCATGGTTTTGAGGCGCTGGCGCGCGTCCGGCGTTTTAATCTGCCCGCCAAAACCGGCCAGGTTTTTTACCGCGCCACCGAACACCTGGACGCCAACCCTGAACAAATCCGCGACTGGTATATGCCGGTCGGTCGGACGGGCAGCGCCCGCCAGCAGTGGGAAACGCTGTGGCCGCGCACCTGGTTCGCCATCCCGGAACTGCGAAACCAGCGCGCCCACCGCCTGCATTTTTCGGTCGCCGGGCAGGAAGCGTTCGTTTACTGCCAGCAGCAGCTTTATCTGCCGCGCTGCGCCGATGTGTTTATCTGGTCGCCCAGGCCGCTGTCGCCGCAAACCCTGGCCGCCGTACGGGATTGGGCGCACCGCGAAGGCTACCGCACGCTGACGATGATCGTGCCGGACGAGGCCGCCGCCGTACTGGGCGCGGAAGCCGAACCGGACGGTTACGCGCTGGATATTTATGCCACACCGGTTTAAGGCGCTATAATATGGTTTGACTGCTGGTTTCGTCATGAACCATCCCCACCCCTAAATCCCCTCCCCATGAAATAGAGAGGGGACTTAGATGGCTGTTATGACCCGTTTTAATCCCCTCTCCGAGACTTGGGGAGGGGGCAGGGGGAGGGGATCGGCAATACCGTAATATACCTACCCGAACAGGAACCGCCCCATGCCTATCTACGATCCAAATCGTGTCGAATACGGCATCACCAGCGGCCACATTCAGATCGTGGTGGAGGGCGGCGCGCCGCTGCCGGCCTACTGGTCGCACCCCAACATCGGCAGGGCTTTTCCGGCCATCGCCCTCATTCACGACTGGTGGGGCATTACGCCCATTGTGCGGCGCATGGCGCATCTGTTCGCCCAGTCGGGTTATTACGTCATCGTGCCGGACCTGTTCAATGGGCAGATGGCGACCACACCGGAAGAAGCGATTGACCGGGTGAAGGAGCTGGGCGAGCAGGGCTATCCGCGTATTGACGCGGCGTTGGGCGTGCTGGAAACCCACCACAACACCAACGGCGACGTGGCAGCGGTCGGCATCGGCATGGGCGGTAGCCTGGCTTTTGAAGCCGCCATCCTGCGGCCAGACCTGGAAGCCGCCGTCGCCTATTACGGCTTTCCGCAGCGTTACCTGGGGCGCTTTAAGGACGCCAATACGCCCATCCTGGCGATTTACGGCAGCCAGGAACCCCACGTCCTGCCGCCGGTGGTGGCGCGGCTGCGGCAGGAACTGGTGCAGACGACTCTGCCGCACGAGGTTTTCATCCTGGACGGCGTGGGGCGCGACTTTTTCTCCGACCACGCCAACGAAACCCAGCGCGAAAAAGGCCGCGCCGCGCTCAACAAAACCTTCGCCTTCCTCGAAAACTTCCTGCAAGGGCCGGTTCGCCCGGCTTCCGGGCCGGTGTACTGATGCGCTGCGAGGTTTGCCTGCCGGGCTGCGTCCCCTACCGAGCGGCCTGGGACTGGCAGAACCGGCTGGCCGAAGCGCGCGGACGGGATGAAATCCTCGACCGGCTGCTGGTGCTGTACCACCCGCACACCTATACCCTCGGCTCGTCCGGCCAGGACGAACACCTGCTGATGCCGCTGGAAGAACGGGCGCGGCGCGGCATCGAAGTGCTGCGTGTGGATCGCGGCGGCGGCATCACCTATCACGGGCCGGGGCAGCTGGTGGTTTACCCGATCATCCGGCTGGCGCGGGCGGGCGGCCTGCGCGCCGACGCGCTGGCTTATGTGCGGCGGTTGGAAAATGTCGTGCTGTGTCTTCTGGCCGATTACGGCGTGGCCGGGAAAACAATCCCCGGTTTAACCGGCGTGTGGGTGGATACACCCGCCGGGGAGCAGAAAATCTGCGCCATCGGCGTCAAAATCACCACCCGCGCCATCACCAAACACGGCTTCGCGCTCAACCTGAACACCGACCTAAGCTACTTCGAGGGCATCATCCCCTGTGGCATCTGCGATAAAGGCGTCACCAGCCTGGCGCGGCTGCGCGGCGAGCCGGTGGACGAAAACGAGGCCGCCCGGCGGGTGATTCACCACTTCGGCGCGGCCTTCGGCTTCGAGATGGTCGTTCTGGATGGAACTACAGCGGCTTGCGCGCCGTGATGCGCGCGCTGAAAATGCGCGGCATCCCCGGCTGGCGTTCGACGATGCCGTCCGCTGCGACTCTGGATACCACTTCGACTTCCGCGAACCCGGCCTGACGCATCAAATCCGTGTACGCGCCAACGTCAATTGCCCCGGTTACGCACTCTGCCCATTTGGCCGCGTCGGCGCGCAGTTCCGGCGAAAAATCGCCTTCCGTCACGATGTCGCTGATCGAAACGCGCCCGCCCGGTTTTAATACCCGGAATATCTCATTAAAAACGGCGGTTTTGTCCGGCGACAGGTTGATGACGCAGTTGGACATCACCACATCTACCGTATGGTCATCCACCGGCAGCGCCTCAATCTGCCCCTGACGGAACTCGACGTTGGTCACACCCAGCCGGGCTTTGCTGGCGTTGGCTTTTTCCAGCATGGCCGGTGTCATATCCACGCCGATGACCAGCCCGGACGGTCCAACCTGGCGCGCGGCCAGAAAGGAGTCAATGCCGCCTCCGCTGCCCAGGTCAAGCACCGTCTCGCCCGGCCTCAAGCCGGCGATGCTCACCGGGTCGCCGCAGCCCAGCGAAAGGCCGGTGACATCCACCGGCAGTCCTTCCAGCAGTTCGGTGTTGTACAGCGTGCTGGATGGCGAACCGCAGCAGTCCGACCCGCCGCCGCAGCAGGACTCGGTTTTGCCTTCGGCGATTGCGCCGTAGCGTTCCCGGACGACATCGTGAATAGGGGTGTTTGCGGACATTTTTAACGCTCCTGTGTTTGACCGTTGGTTTCTGCTATATAGACGGAACAGGGGCATTAAAGGACGCAAATTCGGCTCACACGGTACAGCCGCCCTCCGCACAGCAGGCGCAGTGGGGATAATAATCAATCACCTTACCCCGGCGGTCGAACTCGAAGTGGCAGCAGGCCAGCAGCATCTCGCGCAGCATCCGGCGCGCGCGCTGCACCCGCGACTTGGCCCCCGACAGCGACAGCCCCAGCCGTTCCGCCAGCTCTTTCTGCGTTAACCCGCCGTAGTCGGCCAGCAGCAGCGCCTCGCGGTAGTCCTCCGGCAGCAGTTCGATCATGTTACGGACGCTTTCCGCCACCCGGCGGGTGATGTCGTCGGCCTCATCGGCTTCGTTCGCCTCGTCGGGGGCGGGAATGCCGTCTGTGATGGCCTCCAACGGGCGGCGGCTGCGGTAATAATCGTAAACCGCGTTGCGGGCGATCTGGTACACCCAGCTTTGCAGCCGTTCGTCGTCGCGCAGGGTGTTAATGTTGAGGTGGATTTTGAGGTATACGTCCTGCAGCAGGTCATCGGCGGCCTGCGTATCCGGCACGCGCCGCCGGATGAACTGCTCCAGGGGCGTATTAAACTGCATCCAGATATTCTCAATCGAATCGTTCACCGGCTTCCCTCGACTGGCTGGTATTCTGCGGCGGCCCGGCGCGGCTGAGCCTGCGGCCCGCCCCCGCATGTATAGTATAGACGAAAAACCCGCGCCAAAGGACGCAAAGCCGTTTGTTCAGCCGCCTTCGACCAGAGCGATTTCCTCGTCCGTCAGGCCGTAGAGGTCGTACACCAGCGCGTCTATCTGTTTATCAAGCCGTTCGATCTGCTGCGCCAGGTCAAACCGGCGTTCGTCGAGGGCGGCTTCCGCCTGGGCACGATCATCCTCATCCAAAACTAATAGAATTGCAATATATACGTCACTGATTTTATTAGAGTCGCCTTTGGCTTGACAGTTTAAGAACTTGTGTTCTACTATTAGGGCAGGTTTTTATGCAATGGAGTGCTGCACCTATGCCAATGCTGGAGGCTCATGGGTAAAAAGAGTGAAAGGCAACCAAATCAGCAATGAAAGCGGGCGAGACGCGCTTCAGATTACGACGGAATTCACACAAGGCAATGTAG
>QUBZ01000040.1 GCA_014338005.1 Chloroflexota bacterium
GCGCAGCGCGTCCATGTGCGGGCTGTGAGCGGCCACATCCACCTTCACCGGGCGGCAGAACACGTCGCGGCTTTGCAGCGCGGCCACAACTTCGGCCAGCGCCGCCGGGTCGCCGGACAGCACGCAGGAGCGCGGACTGTTGGTGACGGCCACTCCCACCCGATCGGCGTATTCGCCCAGTGCCGCCTCGGCTTCTTCCAGCGGCAGTTCGACCATCGCCATCGCGCCCATGCCGCTGACGCGCTTCATTAACAGGCTGCGGCGGCAGATGATGCGCGCAGCATCGTCCAGGCTCAACGCGCCGGAGACATACGCGGCGGCCACCTCGCCCATGCTGTGACCGATCACCGCATCCGGCGCGATTCCCCACGAACGCCACAGCTCGGCCAGCGCCACCTGGATGGCGAACAATGCCGGCTGGACGACATCTATTTCATCCATGCGGGAAGTATTTTCGTCGGCGCGCAGCAGTTCGGCCAGCAAATCCCATTCCACATAAGGCCGCACAGCCGCCGCGCAGCGTTCTAACGCCTCGCGGAAGACCGGCTCCTGCTCAAAAAGCTGGCGTCCCATACCCAACCACTGCCCGCCCTGGCCGGGGAAGATGAACACCACGCGCCGTTCAGCCGCCTGATCTTGCGTGCCAGCTACCAGCCCGCGCCGGGTTTCGCCTTTGCCAAAAGCTTCAAGCTGCTCGACCAGTTCTTCCGGTGAATGCGCCACCGCCGCCATACGGTATGGATGGTGCGCCCGTCGGACGCTGGCCGAATAACATAAATCATGCAAATCGGACTGCCCGGCAGTCACTTCATATGCGCGCGCTAGGTCAACCAGCGCCTCCGGCGTCCGCGCCGAAAGCGGCAGCACATAAACATCGGCGCGCGGTACTGCTGGGTAATCACGCGCGGGCGCTTCCTGCAAAACCACGTGGGCATTTGTCCCCGCGATTCCAAAGGCGCTTACGCCACCAACGGCCTGTCCTGGTTCGGCAGGCCAGGGCGTTTGTTCGGTCTGGATACGCACCGGCAGCGTTTCCCAGGGTATACTGGGATTTGGCGCTTGAAAATTCAGGCTGGCCGGGATCGTGCGGTGTTTGAGCGCCAGCGCCACCTTGATTAACCCGGCCACGCCCGCCGCGCCCTCTGTATGACCCAGGTTTGTCTTGACCGACCCAACCGTACAAAACTGCTCAGGGCGGCGTCCTTCTGCCACAACCGCGCCGATTGCGCCGATCTCAACCGGGTCGCCGGCTGCCGTTCCGGTGCCATGCGCCTCGATATACTGCACTTCTCCGGGCGGCACGCCCGCATCTTTATAGGCTTTCCGCAGCATTTCTTCCTGCCCCGCGCCGCCGGGTGTGGTTAAAAAGCCGCTACTGCGGCCATCATTGTTGGTGGCGCTGCCGCGAATAATGGCATAAATCGGATCACCATCGGCCAGCGCGTCTGCCAGCCGTTTGAGGACGACCAATCCCGCGCCTTCGCTGCGAACATAACCATCTGCGCGCGCGTCTCCGAATTTGCAGCGGCCATCCGGGGCCATCATCCGGGACTGCGAGTAAGCAATCGTGATATGCGGCTGTAAAATAACATTTGCTCCACCCGCCAGCGCCAGATCGCATTCCCCGGCGCGCAGGCTTTGCACCGCCAGATGCACCGCCACCAGCGACGACGAACAAGCTGTATCAACCGTAATGCTCGGCCCCTGAAAACCAAACACATACGACAGCCGTCCCGACGCCGAATAACGCCCGCTTCCGGTGGTCATATAAAAATCCACTTTTGCCGGGTCACGGAAAAGCCGGGCTTCAAAATCGTTCAGCCACATACCGACAAAAACGCCCGTTTGCTCAATAGCTGGCGTATTGGGAACCTGCCCCGCGTCCTCCAGGGCTTCCCAGGCAACCTCCAGCAAAAGGCGCTGCTGCGGATCCATCCGCTCCGCTTCGCGCGGGGAAATGCCAAAAAAGAGCGGGTCGAAGCGATCAATCTCATCCAGAAAACCGCCCCACTTCGACATCACTTTGCCGGGCGTGGCCGGGCGCGGATCATAAAACGTCTGAAGATCATAGCGGTCTGCCGGGACTTCGGTGATAGCATCCCGTCCGGCGCGCAGCAGTTCCCATAATGCTTCCGGCGAGTTCGCGCCGCCGGGGAACCGGCAGCCAATTCCAATAATTGCAATCGGTTCTCGCATCGCCCTTCTCTCCCCTTAAGCCCGCTCTCAATTTACGGAAGCATGGCTCCACTGCCAGCACTCAAAACGCCATCCTTGCCCCTCAACGGCCAGAGCGGCGACATAGTTTTTACCCGGATTAAAAGCCTGGAAAGTCCAGCGTGTGGCCTCTTGTGGTTTGCCGGTGACGCTTAACAGCCGCGCAGGCTCGCCTGGTTTTAATGATACATCAAATTGATCGAGCGGGTACGACAGCCCTTGACCTAACGCCTTGATATAGGCTTCTTTGCGCGTCCAGCAGTTAAAAAAACCTTCCTGTCTGTGCACTTCTGGCAGACGCCGCCAGACGGCATTTTCCCGCGCCGAAAAACAGCCCGCGGCCAGCCGTTCCATATCATCCAGCGGGCGCATGAACTCCAGATCAATACCGACTTCCCGCTTGTATGTAACCGCATAAACCGCCATCTCATGCGAGTGAGACACGTTAAAGCGCACGCTCTCATCAATCTCCAGCGCAGGTTTACCGGCAGGGCTGTAAGTAAAGCGGATGCGTTCCGGTGGCCGGTTCAGGTACTGTCCCAGAAGCGCCCGTAAAACCCCGCGCGCGACAATAAAACGCCGGCGATGTTCATTAAAGCGAAACCGTGCGGCGCGCGCCTGCTCATCCGGCGAAAGCAGTTTTGCCAGATATGCTGCTTGCTCCGCGCCAACATCAAGGCGCACAGACCAGGCATCCACCCTGTCATGTGCCAATGCCAGGGCAGCCGGTTCAAGACTCCACCTGTAACCGTGTTCAGTCACGCCGACCAATCTCCGTTTAGATATGGATTATGCCAGAAATGGCGTCAGGTCTCTGGAGACCACCTGCAAGACTGCCGGCTGGTGATTCTGCAAAAAGAAATGATCGCCGGGAAACATGAAATAACGAAAAACGCCGCTGGTGAGTTCCCCCCAGGCTGCGATCTCGGCGGTGTTGACCGTTGGGTCTTGCAGGCCGCCAAAAGCCGAAATCGGACAGTCGAGCGGATCGCCGTCCAGATAGGTATAGGTTTCGATCATCTCGAAGTTGGCACGCAGCATGGGCAGGAATAATGCCAGCATTTCCGCTTCCTCAAGGATGGCAGCCGGAATGCCGTTGTAGCGGCGCTGCATCTCGCGGATAAAAGCCGGTTCCGGCAGCTCATGAATGGGCGAATCCGACGGCGGAACATGGGGCGCGCGCCGCGCGGCGATGAACATCTGCCGAGGGCCGGGATAACCGCCCAGGCGCAGTGCGCGGCTCAGCTCAAAACTGACCAGAGCGCCCATACTGTAACCCCAGAAGGCAAACGGCACATCCAGATAAGGCGTTAAAACTTCGGCCAGCCGCTCCGTGAGGGGTAAAAGCTGCGTATAAGGCTTTTCACGAAAACGGCTGCCCTGCCCCGGCAGCTGAACCGGGCAGATTTCCACCCCCTCCGGCAGCAGTTGACGCCACGCCCGAAACTGCGCGGGGCCGCCGCCGGCGTTCGCAAAGCAGAATAACCGCAGTCGGGGCTGCGGGATGTGTTGAAAACGAACGACCCACTCTTCGGTTTTGACATTCGTCGTCATGCGTTCTACCATCTCAACCGATCATTAGATTACAAAATAAATAGCGCCTCGCTGTTCATCTTTAACCCACTAACTTGCTCAAACCTAAAATTAGCCATCCATCCTGCCGCGTATTTTCACCAATCCGTCGCCGGCATGAATTTATGTACCACTAATGAACAGTTCATGTTCAGGTAATGTACAGGTTTCAAAGTGTGAAGCGCGTAAATGATGCGCGAAAATGAAGGAATTGAGGAGGATTGTTATGCGTAAGTTGTTCAGCATTATGGTGGTAGCTCTGCTGCTCCTCGCGGCTGTGGGCAGTGCATCGGCCAGCGGCACAGTAACCGGGTACGTCGTACACGGCATTCCCGGCCTGGTGGTGGATGTGTATGTGGATGGCAGGCTGTTCGTGAAAAACTTCGCCCCTGAGACGATTGCCGGCCCGCTGGTTGGCCCCGCCAACCGTTCGGCCTACGTGGCGATTGTCCCCGCCGGGGGCGACCCGTCCAACCCGGCGCTGGCGGCGACCGTCAGCTTCCCGCCTGGCGCGAATTTCAGCGTGGTTGCTCACCTGGACGCCAACGGCGCCCCCACCCTCTCCATTTTTGACAACGATTTTTCCAAGACCAGCGCCGCCCGCCTGATCGCCCGCCACACGGCTGCGGCCCCCGCCGTTGACGCCCTGTTCTTCCCCGGCACGTCAGATGAACTGCGCGTTGGCCCGCTGGCGAACGGCCAGCAGGCTGTCGCCGACCTGACCCCCGG
Source organism: Chloroflexota bacterium (assembly GCA_014338005.1). Classification (GTDB taxonomy): domain Bacteria; phylum Chloroflexota; class Anaerolineae; order Aggregatilineales; family Phototrophicaceae; genus CFX2. Next base: position 4,516 of record QUBZ01000040.1, read on the forward strand.
CAGCTACACCGCCGGCCTGGTTCCCACCGGCACATCGGACATCGTGTACGGGCCGTTCAGCGCCAACCTGCAAAGCGGCAAAGCCTACATCGTCTATGCGATTGGCTCGCTGGCCGACGGCACGTTCAAGACCATTACCCAAGTTGTCAACGTCGGCTACTAATATCACTCACGGGTAAAACAAATTGGGGACTGTTAATAATACAACAGTCCCCAGTTTTTTGTCTTTCGCTCCGTCCCCGCTTTTATCGCACACGCTCTAACATCTGCCGGTAATGGCCCAGAATTTCTTCCATCTCTTCGTCAATCGTTTTGACCGGCGGCACGCCGGCGCGCAGCCGTTCCAGCAGGCCGGGTTCGTTTATGAGCCGCTTGATCTGGCGTCGCAAATCGCCGGCATTATTCAATTCAAAAAGCAGGCCGCTTTTTTCATGCCCGACCAATTCCGCCATACCCCCCAGATTGGTCACTACCACCGGTATGCCCATATGAAAGGCTTCTAAAATAGAATTTGGGCTGTTTTCGTACCAGCGCGAAGGCACAACCAGAACATCTACATCGGCCAGGACATTCCATACTTCCGCACCAACATAACGCCCATTCCAGCGAATCGCAGGATAATGGGCGCTGCGTCTTTTAAGCGCGGCAACATAAGCGGGTGATTCCGTTTCCGTACCCCATATATCCAGGGTGATTTTTTCGCCCTCATTTAACAAAGCGATAACGGCATCCACCAGCAGGTCCACGCCCTTATGCGTTTTGATCTGGCCGACATAACCCAGGCGCAGGCCGTGTCCATTCACGGGGCGGTGATAGGGTTTGGATGTATTTGGGGCAGCCAATCCCTGTCGCACGAACAGGTAGCGGTTGGTTTTATAACCAAACTCGGCGAATTTGCCGATGAGGTAGTGTGACGGGCAGATCACCAGATCAACTGCGTCCAGCGTATCTCGTAAAGCGGCCTGGCGCGCCGAAACCGCCAGCATCATCGAACTGGTGGCCGGCGTATGCTCAAACACAGACCAGAATAAATCCATCAACCTGGGGGTGGCCTGGGAAGGCAGGCGGTAACGCCGTTTATGCTCCATCAAACAGCGTGTGCATTTTTCGACCCGTTCCGGCCCGGAACACAGTTGGTCGGTGGCCTGTATCAGATTGAGGCGCGCGCACATAAACCAGAATTCGGTCAGGGTAATCACAACCGGCAGCGAGATTTCCCGTGCCACATCCACGACCGGCTTACCCAATAGATAACCGCTGATGATATGCACCAGATCAAACGGGCGGCTTAATACCAGTTCCCGAAATGCCTCGCCGACCTGCGGATAATCATAAAGGTTACGAAACGGATCATCACCGGCTTTGACATCATAAAACAACCGGTGAACCAGGATGCCGTCCTGCAAGGTGGACTCTTTGCGGAAGCCCGCCTCGTCAAGCCGTTCAACAGTAAAAACCTCAACCTCATGGTCATGATCGGCCAGCCACCGCGCCATACGCTCGGCCCGCCGCTCCGCACCGGCAGAATGTGTTGGCGGAAAACCATGAACAACAATCAAAATCCGCACAGATCACCCCTATTCCCCGGCATTTGTGTATATTATAGTCGTACTTTTTTACCTTTGCTTCATCATAAAATGCGCTTTTCGCCATTCAAGGCGCATTTTAGCCCATTTCTGGAACATAAAAGGTCAGAGATAACCGATCAATTTCATCGAGGGATTATGTCAGGTTTATTCGGAATCATCGGCAAAGACAGCACGATTGTGCAACCTTTTTTGAAAGCCGCATCTGCCACAATATCGCATCGCCCCTGGTACGTGGCAGATACCTGGTCGGCAGAAACCCTTCCGGTTGGCCTGGGGCGCAGCGGCATCGGCATCTTTAACCGCGAACCGCAGCCGCTCGCCAGCGGCGACCGGCGGCTGATTATATTCATGAGCGGCGAGTTGTATAACGCAGCCGACCTGCGGCGCAGCCTGGGCGGCCAGCCTGCCGACACAGATATTTTGCTGGCGCTGCACGCTTTTGAACAGTATGGTGCGGATTTCGTCAAGGCGCTTGATGGCGCGTTTTTCATCACCATCTACGACACCGCCGCATCCCGGCTGATACTCGCCAACGACCGTTTCGGCCTGTATCCCCATTATTATGCCTATCGAGAAGGTCAACTGGCTTTCGCGCCGGAAGTAAAAGGTGTGCTGTGCGCGCCATTTGTGCCTCGCCATCTCAACTTCACGGCGGCAGCCGAATATTTTCGCTTTCAACAGGTGCTTGGCGAAAAAACATTTCACGAAGATATTTTTTTGTTTCCCTACGGCAGCATCGCCCAGTTCGATCTTTCATCCCGGCAGTGGTCACTCAATCGTTACTGGGATTGGGATCAAATCCCCGACCGCCCAGAGGTGACATTTGAAGAAGCCGTTATCGAGGTCGGGCGGCTGCTGCGTTCGGCAGTTGAAAAACGGGCTGCCGGCGATCTGCGTCCCGGCGTCTTTTTAAGCGGCGGGCTGGACTCGCGCGCCCTGCTCGGCCTGATGCCCCCCCGCCCTGCCCCGCCTGTAACAGCCAGCTTCGGCCAGCATAACAGCCGGGATGTTTATTATGCGGCTCGTATTGCGCGGGCGGCGGGCAGCCGCCATCACTGGTTCGATCTGCCGGATGGCCGCTGGGTGCTGGAAAACGTAAACCTGCACCTCAAGCTGACCGAGGGTTTTCACAGCTGGATGCACATGCACGGCATCACCATGCTGCCCGCCCTGCGCGAAATTATGGATTACAACCTGACCGGCTGGGACGGCGGCACTGTCATGGGACACGCCGATCACATCAACCCCATTTACAATAAGCCCATAGATCAGGATACCGTACTGCTCGAAACCTACAAACAATTCCTTTCCGGCTACACCTGGCCTGGACTCGCCGATGCTGAAGAACGCCTGCTCTACACCGATTCCTTTGGCAAACAGGCCATCGGGCTTGCCTTTGACTCGATGCGCCAGGAATTCGCGCGGTTCTGGAACTTTCGCCGCCACTACGCCGCCGAATATTTTTATATCACCAACCACTGCTGGCGCTCCACCGGCAATATGGTCAAAACCGCGCGTTCACATCTGGAGGTACGCTCGCCCTTCTGGGACTACAATCTGATTGATTTTATGTACTCGCTCCAGCCGGAAATCCGCCGTGACCAGCTTATGTACCGGCATATCATCACGCGAGAAATGCCCAAACTGGCACTCATCCCCTACGACAAAAAAGAGTACCTGCCCACTATTAACGCCTGGCAGCACAGCCTACACGCGCTCTCGGTGCGCGCACGCCGGCGGCTGCGGCTTTTCCCCAACCGCCCCACACTGTACGCCGACTACGAAAACTACCTGCGCGGCGATCTGCGTGCCTGGGCGGAAAACCTGCTCTACGACCGGCGCACCCAGGAACGCGGCCTGTGGAATGTTGCGTTCGTGCGCTCCTTAATGGAGCGCCATCTGGCCGGACACGAACCCTGGACGATTGGCAAAATCGCCCCGCTCATCACCTTTGAGATGGTGATGCGTGAATATTTCGACTGACACAATCAGGCGTGCATTCGGCGCAGCACGCCGCCAAACCTGCGTTTAACCATGCCGGTTAACATAGCGCGTTCGTCGGCGGATAAAGCGCCGATCAGCCAGACCACCACCACGTAAAAAATGGCGCTGATGCTGATATTGACAAGCAGATGTTGACCGCGCAGCAGATAGACCACGATACCCATCAAGATGGCAGCAATAATCAGCCGCACCATATGGGTAAACCCCAAACCGGCGCCGAATTCCCGCCGGAAGAACACATAAAAGAGTATAGCGCCGGTCAGTTCAGCCGCGACGGTCATCAGTGAAGCGGCGATCAGACCATAAGTTGGGATAAACAGGAGGTTGAGGACGAGGTTAAGCGCCGCCAGGCTCAGGTAAATCCACATGGCGCGGCTTTCTTTTTTGATCGCCGTCGTCAGATTACCGCACAGCGCCGTGTACATCAGCAGCGGCGTATCCCAGATCAGAATAGCGAACGCTATCGAAGCCGGGGCGTACTCCAGGCCGTACAGCACCCGGATGATTTTATCGGCCAGCAGCGTGCCGCCAACGGCCAGCGGCAGCCCTAGAAACACCATAAATTTCGTCGAGCGATAATACCAGGGAAGCACGGATTTCGGATCATGGGCGTGTTCGCGCGCCAGCGTAACCGGCATCGCCACGATCAGCGCGCTGGTCAGGATCAGAAACGAGCGTGTGAGATGATAGGCCGCGTTATACCACCCGACCATCGCCGCCGACTGGAACGTTTCGAGGATGAGCGTATCCACGTGAAAATTAAACGTCAGCGCCAGTTGGATGATGGCGAACGGCATCCCCGCCATCAACAGCCGCCCCCAGGTGCGCGGCTCGACCCGAAAGCGCGGTGGCTGCATACGATAGCGCCGCACCACCCAGAACGATAAAGCGATTAACACGGGCAGATTGAGCAGCGACGCCACCACCAGCCACACGAAGTTTAAGCCCGCGAACAGAAACAGCCCGCCCGCGACCATGAAGATGATCTGCCCGATAACCGTAAAAACGGACAGATAATCGAGCCGTTCGTTCCCGGCGATAATGCCCTGAAGTGGAGCCAGCAGCGCCTGTAAAAAGTAGCTGGAGGTGTACAGCGCGATTGCCAGCACAACTTCCGATTCATAGGGTTTGGCGACAGCCCCCGCGATAGTCACAACTATTGCGACAATGGAGAGAATAAATCGCAGCGCCGCCGTGTTCCAGAAAAGCTGGTTGGCGCGCTCGGCGTTGCGAGCCACCTCGCGCGTCATGTACTGCGTGACACCCATATCGCCGATCACGGAAAAAAGCCCGGCCCAGGCCAGTACGACCGAATACCGGCCAAATTCAGAATCCCCCAGCGTGCGAATCACCAGGACGTTAAAGACAAAACCCAGTACCCGCAGCGCCACCTGCGCGCCCATGCCGAACAATGTATTACGCACAATCATCCGACCCGCGCTGCGCCGGGGTTGTTCGAGAACAGCTTCCGCTTCGCTCATAAAAAACCTCTAAGGAGGCAGTGTATACCCGCCATCATTGTGAACCTGCCGGCTAACGAAAGCCTTGCAGAGCGCGTCCTCAAGGCAAAATATGACGTGCCCGCAGCAGATTGATGATCGCCAGATGAATATCCTGGATGGATAAAATTGGCGGCTCGCCCGCCGCAGCCTGCCGTTCTACGTCCAGCACGGCCCAGTTCGGCAGGGCCGCCGCCAGACGTTCGTACTGCTCGAAGCTGGCATAAATCAGGCGGTTGTTCGATTCTTCAATATCTGTTTTGCCTTTGAGATGTTTCTGCTGTTCGCGGTTGCGGAGCTGGTGGAAGGTCGCCTCTGGCCTGGCACGCAGATAGACGGTCAAATCGGGCCGGGGCTGCCCGAACACGTCATATTCCATTTCCTGCACCCAGCGGCTGAACGCCTCGCGGTCGGCAGCATTTTCAAACTTGGACGCCTGTACGGCCAGATTCGAGGATACCCAACGGTCGGCCAGAACCAGCATCCCATCTTCCAACGCCTGCCGAATCGCATCCCGCACCAGCAGCCGGTCATTGGCGAAGATCAGCGCCACCAGATAAGGGCTGGTGCTTTCGACACTGCCATGCTCGCCGCGCAGAAAAGCCGCCGCCAATTGGCCGAAAAACGAATCGTATCGCGGAAAGCAGTACAGCCGGTGCGCGATGTTATGCCGCGCCATATACTGCGTTAAAAGTTGAGCCTGGGTCGTTTTACCCAGACCTTGATTTCCTTCAAGGACAACGAAGCAGCCGCGTTTTGGCATAATATCCTAACCCTGCCTTATCCACAGGCACGGTTGCATTTTATAGCCATTTAGGGCAAACTTCCACCTGTCCATATCCCTATAAAATAGCAATGATACCCGCCCAACCAATATGCCGACAATCAAAGATGTAGCACGCGAGGCCGGAGTCTCGATTGCAACCGTTTCGTATGTCCTCAATAACAAAGAGGCCTTCGTTAGTGCAGAAACCCGCCGTCAGGTTCTCGAAACCATCGAGCGTATTGGTTATACGCCGAATGTAACCGCCCGAAACCTGAAAGCCAGTCAAACCCGGCTGATCGGTTATGCCTGGCACGAAGTACCTCACAATCAGGTGAATTCGGTGCTTGACCGCTTCACCTATTATCTGGCGCAGGCCGCCGAGGCCGCCGGTTATCATGTTTTGACCTTCACCCATGCCCAACACGACCCCTTACCCGCCTATCAGGAACTCATTAATACACAGCGGGTAGATGCTTTTGTCCTGTCAGGAACCAATGCCGACGACCCGCGTATTCGTTTTTTAATGGATGAAAACTTCCCGTTTGTCTGCTTTGGCCGCAGCAACCCTGAATGGAACTTTTATTGGGTGGATACCGATGGGGAGCAAGGGGTTTACGAGGCTGTCAACTACCTGATCGGCCTCGGCCATCGGCAGATCGCGGTTGCCGCCTGGCCGGAACAATCCATCACCGGCAATTTTCGGCTGGCCGGTTATTTCAGGGCGCTGCGCGAAGCAGGCATTGACATTAGCCCTGATTATGTCGTTCGCGGCGAACACAGCGAGCAGGCCGGACGGGAAGCTCTGGCATCCTGGTGCCGCCTGCCCAGGCGCGAACAGCCCACCGCTGTGGTTGCCATGAGCGATCTGGTCGCCATCGGCGTGATGAACGAGGCCGAAACACGCGGACTAGTTGTGGGCGAATCGCTGTCGGTGATCGGCTTTGACGATGCCCCGATGTCCCAATATCTGCGCCCTGCCCTGACCACCATCCAACAGCCGATTGTCGAAATCGGACAGGCGTTGATTGAGATGCTGCAAGCCGTTCTTAAAAAGGAACAGCCCGAAATTCCGAACCTGTTAATCCCCACGCGCTTTATCAGACGGGCGTCTTGTGGTTTTATCGTTCGTTAAGCCGCTCCAGCACTTCGGATACCGTAAGCGCCGCCAGGTCAGGTACAACCATATGGGCGCGCATCAGGTTGGTCTGCCCGATGCCAACCGTCCAAAAGCCCCCCGCCAGCGCCGCATCAATCCCGGCTTCGGCGTCCTCAAAAACAACCGCTTCAATGGGGGGAATGCCCAGACGCCCCGCCGTCCAAAGGAACAAATCGGGCGCAGGTTTGGTATTCATCACGCTGTATCCATCGCCAACGGCGTCAAAATGGTCGAGAATCGCCAGTTTATCCAGCACCTCGCGCGCGTTTTTGCTGGCCGAGCCTATTGCCAGCTTCAGGCCGGCGGCGCGCGCGTCGGCCAGGAAGCGGCTCACCCCCGGCAGCAGGTTAGAAGGGGTGATATGTTGAAGGTATTCTCGGTAATAGTCGTTTTTGCGCGTCATCCACGTCTGTGCCGTTGTTTCGTCAACCGGCCTGCCCTTTAGCATCCGGTTTAGGCTTTCGCGCCGCGAAACACCTCTTAACTGCTCGTTGTCCTCGCGGGTGAAGGTAATACCTTCCTCATCGGCCAGGCGCTTCCATGCCAGATAGTGAAACTCGGTGGTGTCGGTGATAACGCCGTCCAGATCGAAGATAAACGCGCGTATCGGCATAGTTTTTATCCCTCGAACGATTCGATTTCGGCTTCCGGCGGCAGGACCGGCGGCCTCAGCCCTGCCGCAGCCAGCCGGTCAAAAACAGCACTGTTGGCAATCGCCGCCAGCGCCCCACCGCTAATCAACAGCCAGCTTGCAAAAAACACGGTGCTGAGCAGAGCAATCAGCGCCGCGCACGCCAGAACCGCCAGCGTGAATACCGGATTCAGGTAGACCATCACCGCCGCGTTCCGCAGCGCCCCCATCAAGGAAGGCTGCTTCATTTCGTACAGCAGCGGCCACAGATAAAACTGGATGGCAGCCCAGACGACCAGCACGCCGATCCAGACCGAGCGCCCAATGTCGTACAGCAGACCTGTCTGTCCGGCATACGTGGTCAGATTTGAGACATTGACGCCAACCAGAACGACGTTTAATACGAATATCACCAGTCCCCGGCGAAGATTTTGCCGGAACCCATCCCACAAATCCCGAAGGTCGGCGGTCGGACGGGTATGCGCCAGGTAGCTCATACGAACCATCCCCGCCCATGCCGCGGGCGCAGTAACCAGCGGCAGGGACAAAACAACCCACAGCAGGTTCGCCCAGATGTAGACATATCCGCGATGGTTTAAATGGCGCAAGGCGCGCCAGACGGCTTGTAAACCGGCAAACATCTATTGACCAGCCAGCCCCGAATAAGTTACGCCTTCCACAAAATATCGCTGGAAGACAAAAAAGATGATCGCCATCGGCAGCGTGGTGATGACCGACCCGGCCAGGACAAGATCATACTGCACATCCTGCCCAGACCCCCGCAGTACAGTTAATCCCATCGGCAAATTGAACATATCCGGTTTTGTGCCGACGATGATGAGAGCATCCATGAAGTTATTCCACTGCCCTTGAAAGCTGAAGATCGCCAGCGCCGTCAGCGCCGGTGTCGCCATCGGCAGGACAATGCGGAAAAACATCATAAACCGGTTAGCCCCATCCACTGCCGCCGCTTCCTCGATTTCGCGCGGGATGCTCTCGAAAAACTGCTTCATCAGCAAAATCCCGAAGGCGTCCGCCGCCAGCACGATAATATACCCCTGATAGGTGTTCAGCAGCCCCATCTGGTTAAGCAGCAGAAAGCGCGGGATGAGCAGCACAACACCGGGTATCATTAACGTACCCAGAACAATGAAAAAAATGATGCGGTTGCCGGGAAAACTCAACCGCGCCAGCGCATACCCCGCCATCGAGTCAAAAAGCAGGCGGAGAATCATGACGGTTATGGCATAGATAACTGTATTCAGAAGCCAGCGCGGCAAATTATTATTCGGCCCGGTGCTGGTTAAAATCGCCTGGTAGCCGCTAAATGAGGGGTTAAATGTCGCGCCGCTCACCTGCTCATCGGCCCCCAACCGGGCAACGACCTGCCCCGCCTCGTTGCGCGTTTCACACTGCACGCCAAAAGGTGGCACCGGGATAAATGCCGCCGGACGATTGGTGACGGCAGGGTCACACTTGAACGAGTTCGCAATCGTCAGCACAAACGGCGCGATCTCGATGACAGCGACCAGTACAAGAATAGCAACGCCGACTATCCCCAGGATACGGCGCAAAGTATAAACCGAAGAAGTTTGGGTGGTAATGGGCGGCGCAGCCGCTGCAGAAGTCATGTGTCTATTTCCTCCCCCGCCCCGCTATGCGTTCGCTTTGTCGCCGCCGGTCAAACGGCGCTGGATGATTGTGGCGACAAAGATGATGACAAAAAGCGTGATAGCAGTAGCCGTAGCGCGATCCATACGTGGGTCGGTCTGAGAGCCAAAAGCGAAGTCATAAACCAGATAAGCCACGCTCATGGTTGTCCTTCGGGTGGTGTCGTTACGCAAAACATAAATCTGGTCAAAAACCTGGAACGTGCCGATCAAACCGAGTGTTACCACGAAAAAAGTCGTCGGGCGCAGCAGCGGCATGGTAATGTGCCGGAACACCTGCCAGGCGTTCGCGCCGTCCACCTGGGCAGCCTCATATACCTGAGACGGGATGTTCTGCAAAGCGGCCAGGTACACTACCATCATCGTGCCGATCGTCGTCCAGATCGCCAGAATCATGATCGTCAGCATGGACACGCTCGGCCCACTGATCCATTCCCACAGCGAAATCCGAAAGATTTGCGTCTCTCGTAAAAACCCGGATGAATCTCTGGTGATGCCGAACAGCCCCAGCAGGTTATGAATCACGCCGTCGTTATTGGAAAGCCAGCTAACCGGCTGGTAATTCGGGAACAGCGACGACAGCAGCCCATTCACCGGCCCGGTATTGGAAAACAAAAACAGAAAAATCATCGAAACCACGATGGACGACGTGATGGAAGGGAAATAGTATGCGGTGCGGAAAAACCCGCGAAACTTCAACCATCGCTGGTTGACGATCACCGCCAGCACCAGCGCGATGATCGTCTGGGTGGGAACGACGCCCAGGACATAATACACAGTATTTTTTAAGGCGTTATAAAAGTCGTCAACCCGGCGTCCCTGAATCAGAAGCTGCTCATAATTCCGCAGCCCAATATACTCGTAGGCGCCCTCCTGGCTCAACGGCGTGCGGCCATTCCAGTTGGTCAGGCTGAAATAAAGCGCCACCACCAGCGGCACGATCAAAAACATGAACAGAATGAGCAGCGCCGGAGAAACAAAAACCAGGCCGGCGATGCCCTCCTGCCTTTTCGCGCTGGTTTGCGTGGTGACACCCTGCCTTTGGAGCGGCAGTGAGCGAGAAGTTGTATCTGCCATAAACAAACCCTTCAATAAACTTTTGTTTTCTGTTTATGGTGGGGGCGCGCGCTTATCCAGGCGGCGCCCCCATCGTCACAATAGGCAGGCCGTACCTATGATGTACTAACCACTACATTTCTGCCTGAATTTCACGCGCGACCTCGGCGGCTTCGGCCAGCGCATCCTGAGGCGTCATCTCTCCGCGCATCACGTCTACCGTGCCTTCGTCAACAGTGGTCGTGAAGTCGCCAAAACCGAGCGGGAACACCGGCGCCCAGGCGTAGTCCGCGCCCTTCACAAACGCCTCGAACTGCTCCCCGCGCGTCTCCAGCCAGGTCTGCGAAGCACTCGCGCGGGCGGGCATCACGCCAAAACCAGCTGTCGCCACCGCCGCCGCGCCTTCCGGCCCGGTCAGGAAGTTCACCAGGTCCCAGGCGATTTACTCCATTTCAGTCCCTTCGACCTGGGAGCTAACTGCCCAGCATTCGGTGAACGTCAGCGTTCCCTTGCCGCCGTTTGGCGCAGTAGGGATTTCGACAACTCCCCAGTTCAGGCCGGGGAAGTCCGTCTCCAAGTAGCCGATGGCCCAGTTGCCCTCGACCGTCATCGCCGCCAGCCCGCGCCCGAACGCTTCGCCGTTCCAGCCGGCTCCCCCCAGATTACCCGGCACGTCGCCAACACCGTTCAGCACGAAGCTGCTGTAAAATTCCAGCGCCTCGACCGCCTCAGGGCTGTCAAAAACCACATTGTTTTCGTCATCAAACAGCCGCGCGCCGTTGGCCCAGAAGAAAGCTAACCAGCGGTTTCGATCCGCCGCCGCGCTGAATCCCAGAACATCCACGCCGTCCGCCGTTTTGATGTCGGCATTGGTGATAGCCTCGGCGGCAGCATACATATCCGCCCACGTCCAGTCACTGGTGGGTTCTTCCAGGCCGGCAGCCGCGAAATAGTCTTTATTGTAAAAAACGGCCAGGGTGGAAAAGTCCTTCGGGACGCAGTAGGGGGTGTCATTAACGGTGAACGCCGCCAGCAGGTTAGGGTAAACATCATCCTGCTCGACGATGTTGTCGCCCGCTGCCATCAACAGTTTTGAATCCACCAGCGAAGGCAGGTCGAACTGGCCGACGGTGAACACTTCGGGGTAGTTGGTCGCCGCGAACGCTGCCTGTATTTGCGTGCCGTAGTCCGGCGAAATCAACACTTCCAGGTCCACATTCGGGTTAGCTTCCTCGAAGGCGGCGAACTGCGCCTCTTTGAACGCATTTTCCGCCGGGGATGATGAGCCGGTCCAGACGCGCAAGACGATTTTATCTTGCGCGGACGCCAGGCCGCTGACCGTGAGCAGCAGGAGTGCCAGGACGGTTGTCAGAAAACGATACCCACGCATATGAAAAAACCTCCAATAGTTGTTAAGACTGTACGGCGCGAATGTTAAACTGCCTCCCTCACGCCATAGGAGTGACCATCACGGGGTTCGTCACAGCCAACCGCCGCTTCTCGCCCCGATAGTACACGGTAAAAGAAACGCGCTTCCAATGCGCGGGCAAACGCGGGTCGAGCGCCGGTTCGCCGCGTTCATCCAGATGCAGGCCGCAAAAACCGAATATCAAGGCCTGCCACAGCCCGCCGCTGGCCGCGCCATGAATGCCATCGCGCACATTGCCCTTGTTATTTTCCAGATCAATCCCGGCGGCATGTTCAAACATCTCGTAGGCCGCTTCGTCCAGGCCAAGCCGCGCGGCTACCCAGGCGTGTACCGCCGGGCTGAGCGATGAACCATGATCGGTGCGTGGGTAATAAGTGTTCCAGTTGTTCAGCAAAACCGGCTGTGGAGCCAGTTCGTCGCCCAGCAAGGCCATCAGCATCACCACGTCCGCCTGTTTGATAACCTGGCTCTGGATGCTGCGTTTATGTCCCAGAATCGCCTGGACGCTGACGGCGCGCGGCTGGTAGTGCTGTACCGGGATGTACTCCATGTCGAAAAAGCCGGGGAACTGAATATGTATCTGGCGCTCGTCATCGAAGGGGATATACATCTTTTGGATGATGTCACGCCAGCGGTCAAGCCGCGCTGGAGTCAGATTTAAAACCGCCGTCAGCCGCGCCGCATCATCCGGCGCGCTGCTCCGCAGCCAGTCCAGCAGTTGGAGCGCCTGCTCCAGATGCCAGACGACCATCCGGTTTGTGAATACACTGTTATCAATGTTTTCGTGATATTCATCCGGCCCGATCTGCTGCGATATTTCGTAGCGTCCCGATCGGGCTTCCACGCGGCTGCCCCAGAAAACCGCCGTATCCAGCACGATTTCCGCGCCATACCGGCGCATAAAATCGTCATCTCCTGTCCAGCGCCAGTATTGCAGAACGGCATAGGCAATATCGGTAGAAATATGCTGTTCCGTATCACCTGTCCAGATACGAATCCGCGAGCCGTCTTCCTGTTCATCCGACCACTGCGGCGTGGTTTCTTCGCCTGTATCGGTGCTTTCCCAGGGATACATCGCCCCTTCATAACCGTTCGCCCTGGCTTTATTGCGCGCGCCCGGCAGATTGTGGTAGCGGTACATCAGCAGATTGCGCGCGATCTGCGGCTGCGTGAGGATCAGCGGCGGCACGATGAACAGTTCGGTATCCCAGAAAACATGGCCTTTATAACCCAGCCCGGAGAGCGTTTTCGCGCCAATGCTCACCCGTTCGTCCTGTCGCGGTGCAGCGATCAGCAGGTGATACATCAGAAACCGGACGGCAAACTGGGCGTAATCGTCACCTTCGATCTGCACGTCCGACGTGTCCCAATAACGCGCCCATTCGTTTTCATGCGCGGAGCGCAGTTGTTCGCATCCGGCGGCCACCGACGCTTGCAAATGCCGGCGAGCCGTATCCAATACCCGATCTGCCTCTACATCCCGGTTGGTGTAAACAACGGTGAGTTTATCGAGCGATACGGCTTCTTCCTGCCGCAGTCGAAAAGTGCTGCTTACAAGCGGCGACTCCCCTTCTACCCGCGCTTCAGCCGGATAGGGGCTGATAAGCCGCGAGGCCATCCCCAGCACGTAGCCGGACTGGTTGGTGCGCGCCTGAACTGCCAGCGTCGCGCCGTCTGCCTCAGCTTGAATATTGCCCCAATGACGAACTTCGCCGTTGGTCACATCGGTATCCAGGCGGCTTTCAACGCGAATTTCTGGTTCGCCATCCACAGCCGTAATCCGCACGCGCTGCACCAGAAGATGAACATCGTGCAGGCTGGCAAAACGTTCAAACACAACTCGAACGATACTGCCGGAAGCTGCGCGGAACAACACCTCTCGAATCAACACCCCATGATCGAGCTGCAGCCGCCGCCGGTAACCCAGGACTGCGCCGTCCGGCGGTTGCAGCGCGGTATGGTGCTGGTTGACAAGGCGGAAAGGTGTGCCGTCGATCCACAGGCGGAGCGGCAGCGGGTTCGGAGCGTTCACCAGATCAGTCACCAGCGCGCCGGCGGCATGATTATAGATGCCATGCACCAGCGTGGTGGCGATCTCACCGGGGTATCCCTCCTCGAAAGTTCCCCGCATCGCCATATAACCATTGCCGACGGTAAAAAGTGTTTCGTAGTGGTTGAGCTTTTCGGGATGGAAAGGAAATTCGCTCAATTCCCACAATCGGCGCAGCACAATAAAACTCCCCTTCAATAAAAGCAATAACGTCAACTTAAACGTTTAATATGTAGAATATAACCAGTTTTTCGCCAATATGCAAGAGGGTTTTTGGGCATTTTGATGCGGCAGGCGGAACGGGTTAAACCGGATAAAAATGAGCGGGGGTCTCAAAACGGTGCAAACAAATATACGAGGGTGGCCTGCTAACAAAGGCGCACCCTCAGAAACTGGACAATCTTACTCGGTTGTGGCGGGCCGCTCCGCCCGCGCCGCCAGATCATCGCGCACGGCGCCGGCTCGCGGCACGCCTTGTCGGTACGCTGCGGCGGCAATCGCGTGCGAGGCCACCGGCGCGGTAGTCAGCAGGAAAAGCGCCAGAACGATCAATTTGAGCGTGGCCTCCGGCATCATCAGCGCCGTGCCGGCCAGCAGGCTGATAATGCCGAGCGTGGACACCTTGCCGGAAGCGTGGATGCGGGTATAAACATCAGGAAGGCGAATGATGCCGATGATGCCTACAGCCGAAAAAAAGACGCCCGTACCGAGCAGTATCAAACCCACCACTTCGCCAATAACCATTAAAACACTCTCCCCTCGGCCAGATACCGGGCAACCGCCAGGGTTGCTACCAAGCCGAACGCGGCCAGCGCCAGGCTGATGTCTATCACAAAAGATGAATCTTGCAGCAGCGCCAGCAGAACGATAATCCCGATCAGCAGCGTGGTGATGGTATCGGTCGCCTGCAAGCGGTCGGCGGGGGTTGGCCCGGACAAAACGCGATAAGCGCACGGCAGCAGCAGGATAACCATCACCGTCAGCCCGGCCTGAACCAGCATATTCGCAGCATCGCTCATGATGACCTTCCTATGATACGCCCGAACAACTGGATACGGCGCGCCTGCTCCGCGTCTATTGTCGCGGTCGTCGCATCAACATCCAGACAGTGAACGTATAAAACCCGGTTATCCTCCAGTTCAACGACCAGTTCGCCCGGCGTCAGCGTGATAACATCGGCGCTCAAAGCAGCTATAATCGGACTCTCCAATGGGTCCTGGGTAGGAACAGCGATGATGCCCGGCTTTAACCGCATATCGGGGGAAAGCACCCGCCGCGCCACATCCACGCCGGACAGCACAATATCCCAGAACAGCTCGACAATATAAATCGCCAGCGCCACCAGTTGGTCGGGCAGGCGCCGCCAGTTCACCTTCCGCCTTTGCGGGCGCAGCAGCACCAGAACCCCCAGGCTTAATCCATAACCAACCAGCGCGCCGTCGAGCATGATGCGGTCGGTGATGCCCACCCAGATCAGCGCCATTGGAACAGCCAACAGCATATAAAAAAGCATCTTAACCTAACCTCCCAATACCGCCCGAATGTAAAGCTGGGGATTACTCAATTGGCTGACGGTGCGTGCAGCGATGTCCAGCAGCGGCGCCGCATACAGGCCCAGAAGCACGCACAGGCCGATGAGCAAAGCCGGGGCAAGCGGGCTGTCACCAACAGGTTTTAGCTTCAACTCGCCCGCCGGCGGCTGCTGGAAAATCCACTGCCAGGTGCGGAACATATACAACACCGTAATGACCCCCGCGCCGACCACCAGACCGAGCGCCAGCCAATGCCCGGCGCTGATGCCGCCCCGCGCCAGCGCCACTTTACTGACAAACCCGTTCAGCGGCGGCACGCCCGCCAGCGCCAGCCCGCCTAAAAAGTACAGTCCTGACGTGACGGCTAACGCTTTGCCCGCGCCGCCGATCTCCGACAGGCGTGCGGTTTTGGTCATCGTCCGGCTGGAAACCACGCCGGTAATCATCAGCAGTGATGATTTGACAAACGCATGGTTGACGGCATAAACCAGCGCCCCGGACAGGGCGGCGGCTGTTCCCCAGCCAATCCCGACCAGGATGAAACCAATCTGGCCGAAAGTCGAATAAGCCAGCAGGCGTTTGGCATCATATGTCCGCAGCGCGCCCAGGCTGCCGAAAAAAATGCCGATGATGCCGAGGATTATCAGCAGCTCCTGGATGAGCGGCGCTTCCGCCGTGAACATCAGCGTCATCATACGAATCAGCCCATAAATTCCAACCTTGACCACCACCGACGACAGCATGGAGCCAATCGGCGTGGGCGCGGTGGTATGAAAGTCTGGCTGCCAGAAGTGGAACGGGAAAACCGCGCTTTTCAGCAAAAAGGCGCACATCAGCAGCACGGCGGCAGCCTGCGCCAGCAGCGGGCGCTGGTCATTGGCTAACAGGCGGCCAATATCCGCCATATTCAGCGTGCCGAAGGTGGCATACAGGGCGGCGATGCCGATGAGCAGGAACAGCGTCCCCATCGCGCTGATGAACAGGTATTTGATGGCCGCTTCCAGCCCCAGCCGGTTGTCGGAAATCGCCACCAGAATCACCGATGTAATCACCATCAATTCGATAAACACAAACAGCGTGAAGATGTCGCCGGTATACAAAGCCCCGTTCAAACCCGCGCCCATCGCCAGGAACAGCGGCATAAACGCCGGATAACGCACGCATTTATCCTTGCAGCCGAGGGCGTACAGGATACCTGCCGCCACGACCGTTGTCGCCATGACGGCGAACACCGATGCCAGCAAATCGCCCACCAGAACGATGCCAAACGGCGGCGGCCAGCCACCCAGCCGGTAGGTCAAAATGTTACCTTGCAGGTTTTCCAGCAGCACGCCGATGCTCGAAAGCCACGCCAGCACCCCGCCTATAAGCCCGAAACCATGCTGAAGTGTACGATAACGTGACAGGGTAACACCCAGTGCAGCAAACGCCAGCGGAATAAAAATAGGCCCGATCAACAGTACATTCGGCATAAATTACCCCTTAAGTTGATCCAGTTCATCGCTGTCCACCGTCTTAAACCGCCGGGATGAAACCGCGATCAACCCTAGCAGCAGCGCGTAAGAGCCAAAACTGATGACAATAGCCGTCAGAATGAGTGCCTGCACCAGCGGGTCGCTGGGCTGCCCTGCCGGACGGCTGCTGGCATCCACATAAGCCGGGACACTGCCGTTATAAGCCCCGACAGCCAGAAACAAAAGATTGATAGCCGTGAACAGGATATAAAAGCCCATCCCGGCTTTGATTAAATCCCGCCGCAGCAGTTGAAAAACGCCCATCGCAAACATGATACCGGTTGCCAGCGCAAACAGGATGTTCATAACGGTTCGACCTCCATTGGATGGGAGATAGCTTCCAGGATGGCGCTCACGCCGCCGAATACAGTCAGGCAGATGCCGACCTCAAACAACACCGTTGAGGCCAGTTTGATGTCCGCCAGCGAAAAACCGTCTATCGGGGTAAAAGCCAGAAATTCACGCCCGAAAATCAGCGGCAGAATGGCATTGGCAAAGGCCAGCGTCAGCCCAATCCCGATCAGCGGGCCGGGATGCAGCCAACGCAGCCGTCTTTTTGTTTCCTCATACCCGTACACGACAAACCACAATGCGACCCCCAAGCCGCCGATCACCCCCGCTGTGAAACCATCCCCCGGCGCTGCACCGGCGTAAAGAAGGTGCGCCAGGCCGATCAGCATGGCGAACGGCAGCACCAACCCGGCGGCAAGCTGTGTTACCGGGTCGGCAAAATGCGAACGATAAACTACCGGTTCAGGACGCTCCGCGTCTTCTTGCAGCGCATCCTTGATGGGACTCTCGCTTGTTTCAGGCCGCCGGAACAAAGACCACGTTTTGCCGGGGTTCGGGCGCGCCAGCATCGTCAGCACACCCAACGCCGCCATGCCGAATACGGTGATTTCGATCAACGTATCGGTGCCGCGAAAATCGGTGATAATGCCGGCTACAACATCTTTCACGCCTACCTGCGGCAGCGCGTTTTCCAGATGCCAGGCGGCAATCGTGTTAGGAGTCGGGCGGCTGTTGACGGCGGCCAGCGCGAAAAACCCCACCGCCACCCCCAGCGTGACCGAAATCAGCACGTCGCGTTTTAAGCCCGTGTTCGTCTGCCCCCACAGGCGCGTGATCGCGCGGCGGCGCTCTTCTTCGCTAGTACGCGCCAGGATGATGATAATCAGCACGGTAGCCAGCGTTTCGATCAGGAACTGTACCAGCGCGACATCCGGCGCGGGTTCGAGCAAAAAGATGCCGCCGATTGAGTAACCGGCCACACCCAGCGCCATTGCCGCCAGCAGATGCCGCTCCAGCAAAATACTCGCCAGCGTAGCGACCAGTGCCAGCACCAGCAGCACAATTTCCAGTATATCGGCTGCGGAAGCAACACCTGCCATCATTTCTGCCGGATAGATGATCGTCGTTCGGGTAATCGCAGTGGACAGCAGAGCAACCACCGTCAGCAAAATTGCCGCCAGATAATACCGGATTTTGCCGCCCTGCGAGCGCAGCAGCACATCCCCTATCTGCTCAACCCGGCTTACCAGGTATTGATAAATTTGCTCACCGCCAGGCAGTCCGGGCAGATTCCACGACAGCCAGACGCGGCGGGTCGCAAATATCGCCGCGCCGGCGGCCAGTGCCGCTATACTCAAAACGAATGCCTGGTTGATGCCGTCCGGCGGCAGCAGATACAGGCTGACCGTTTTCCCGATCGCCAGCGAAACCACCGGCGTGACCAACGCGCCGATGCCGATGCCGGCAATCAACGACAGCCCTGCCAGAAGTCCCGGAGCGGCAGTCATCGGGCCTGGCAGCGTGTGGATATGGCTGTAATCATAAGCGTCATCCCCGTAGGGATGATGGCTGTCATGCTCTCGATGTTCTTCTTGCGGCAGGCGCGCGCGCGATTTCCCCCCGAAAATATCCCAGATCAGTCGAAACGCCACCGCCACCGTTAGCGTGGCGCTAAGCACCACGACGGCCAGCGCCAGCGGCTCGGCGATCACAGCTTCCAGCAGCGTTTCTTTGGCAACAAAACCAAACAGCGGCGGCACGCCGGCCATAGATAAACCCGCCACTACAGTAACACCGGCCAGAGCGGGCATCTTGCGCCACAAACCGCCCAGCTCGTCTATATTTCGCGTGCCGGTAGCATGGTCAACCGCCCCGACTATCAGGAACAGCGCGCCTTTGTACAGCGCGTGCGCCAGAATGCCCACCATAGCAGCTTTGATTCCGGCGGCTTCCGGTAGGCCGATAAGCGCCACCAGCGCCCCAAGCTGGCTGATCGTCGTATAGGCCAGGATGCCCTTCAAATCACGCTGGCGCAGCGCGACCGCCGCGCCAATCAGCATCGTCAGCAGACCGACCACCGGCAGAACCGTATTCCACAACGGCGTATCCCCCAGTATGGGCGACAGGCGCGCCAGCAGATAAACACCAGCTTTGACCATCGTCGCCGAGTGTAAAAACGCGCTGGCCGGCGTCGGCGCGGCCATCGCGCCCGGCAGCCAAAAATGCAGCGGAAACTGCGCACTTTTACTAAAACTACCTGCTAAAATCAGCACGGCGATCGCGCCATACCAGGGATGCGACCGCAGAACGTCGCTTTTGGCAAGCAGGTCGCTCAATTCCATCGTTCCGGCAGCGGTCCCCGCTAACAGCAGCCCGACTAAAAGCGCCAGTCCCCCGCCCCCGGTGATGATAAGCGCCTGGAGCGCGCCTGCGCGGGCATCCGCATCCGACCCCTTAAAACTGATGAGCAAAAACGAAACAATGCTTGTCAGCTCCCAGGCGATAAAGAGCGTCAGCAGATTGCCGGCCATCACCACCGCCAGCATACTGCCGGTGAAAGCCAGCAGCAGGGCAAAAAATCGTCCCACCTGCCGGGCATCCTCGAAATAATATCCGGCATATAACATGACGGCAGCGCCGATGCCGGTGATAACCAGGGCAAACAGCACCGACAATCCATCCGCATACAGCGACAGATTGAGGCCAATCTGCGGCATCCAGGAAATAGCCGCCGATACCGCCCCCTGTTCGCCGATCGTAGGCAAAAGCGCAAGAAGCCACCCGAACAGAATCGCAAGAACGGCGGCCAGTCCCCATCCCTGGTGTTCAGGCCGCAGCCGCTGGCTGGCTGGAACAATCGCCAGGGCCAGAACAAACGGTACTACGATCACGGGTACAAATTCCATAACATTCCTTCATGTATTGACCAACGCCGGGCGCTCAGCCAAATTCCCAAGCAAATCCGGCAGATGCGATCAGTCTCGGCAAAGAAACCGAATTATATAATTTTCGAGCCGGAGTTGCACGAAAGTTCGAGAGGGCGGCTGTCGCCGGCGATTTCCCGGCCAAACTGAAACCGGGTTATCCAAAAAGTGACATTCTATGGAACTATAGAAAAATCCGTCCCCACTGTCAATAAGCGGGAGGCATGTCTCACTCAGGATTAATATGATGAATATTAGGATGCTCATATTTGTCTTTTTCTCCAATCCAACTTTAGATCGGGAACGACCTAAACAACTTTTGCGTAAAGTCTTAAATTGTCGTTATAATTCAACAAGCCTCAGCAAAGGCAGATTTACTCTTTCACTGTTATGTAGGGGAGAAGGCAGGCATGAAAAAGGTTATTGTTTTGTTATTAGTGATGATGGCACTGGGGGTTACAGTCAGTGCGGCGCAGGAGCCGATGCAGTCCATCGGGCAGGGCGAAGGACAGGTGGACATTGTGGCCTGGCCCGGCTACATCGAACGCGGCGAAACCGACCCGGCATTTGACTGGGTAACACGCTTCGAGCAGGAAACCGGCTGCAAGGTCAACGTCAAAACTGCTGCGACATCGGATGAGATGGTGGCTCTGATGAATGAAGGCACGTTCGACCTGGTAACGGCCTCTGGCGATGCCAGCCTGCGTCTGATTTACGGTGGCCGCGTTCAGCCGATTAATCCCGATCTGATTCCAAGCTGGAACACCGTGGACGAACGGCTGCAAAACGCGCCCTGGCACACCGTAGATACCAATGGTGACGGTGTTGCGGAACACTACGGCACGCCGTACCAGTGGGGGCCGAACGTGTTGATGTATAACACCGAGGTTTTCACCGAACCACCGACCAGCTGGAGCGTTGTTTTCGAGGAACAAACGCTGCCGGATGGCAAGTCCAACGCGGGCCGCGTGCAGGCCTATGATGGCCCGATTCATATTGCCGATGCCGCGCAGTATCTTATGTACCATCAGCCGGAACTGGGCATCACCGATCCCTACGCGCTCGACCGTGACCAGTTTAACGCCGCGCTCGACCTGCTGCGCCAGCAGCGCGAACTGGTCGCCCGCTACTGGCACGACGCCTTCGTCCAGATTGACGACTTCACCAACGAAGGCATCGTGGCCTCTGGTTCGTGGCCGTTCCAGGTCAATCTGTTAAGAGCCGCCGGCCAGCCGATTGCCAGCGTTGTCCCTCAGGAAGGGGCAACCGGCTGGGCAGATACAACCATGATGCACGCCAACGCGCCGCATCCCAACTGCGCGTACATGTGGCTGGAACACTCGCTCAGTCCGCAGGTTCAGGGCGACCTGGCGGCCTGGTTCGGCTCGGTGCCGGCTGTCCCGGCGGCCTGCGAAGGTAACGAACTTCTGGGCCCGGATGGCTGCGCGACCAACGGCTTTGACGACTTCGAGAAGATCCGCTTCTGGAAGACGCCGGTTGCCAACTGCGGCGATGATCGCGGCGAGGTGTGCGTCCCGTATTATGAGTGGGTAACGAGTTATATTGCCGTCATCGGCGGGCGTTAAAAAGAGCTTCGCAGGGGCGTGCAGTCGTGCGCCCCTGCCCCCTTGAGGAATTTCAAACTATGGACTACAAACTATGGATTGATGGCCGATGGGCGGACAGCCAGGGTGGCAGCTGCATGGCAGTCGAAAACCCGGCCACCGGTCAGGTGATTGCTGAGGTGATAGACGCCAGCCGCGCTGACGTGGATGCTGCCGTGCAGGCGGCCCACCGTGCCTTTTACGATGGCCGCTGGTCGCAGTTAACCCCTGCCGAACGGTCGCTGGCGATCTGGCGGCTGGCTGATCTGCTGGAACAGCGCGCGGAAGACTTTGCGCGGCTGGAATCTGATAACACCGGCAAACCCTTTCAGGCGGTCAGCCTGGGCGCAGATTTACCGGCCTGTGTGGACAATCTGCGCTTTTTTGCCACTGCCGCGCGGGATACACACGGCCATAACGCGGGCGAATACCTGAAGGGTTTCACTTCGATTTACCGCAAAGAGCCGGTCGGTGTGGTCGGTCAGATCACCCCTTGGAACTACCCGCTCATGATGGCGATCTGGAAGATCGGCCCTGCGCTGGCGGCAGGCTGCACGATTGTGCTGAAACCCGCGCCCACCACCCCGCTGACGACGCTGCTGCTGGCGGAATTAATCGCCGAAGCCGGCATCCCCGACGGCGTGGTGAACATCGTCACCGGTGGCAATGATACCGGTCAGGCGTTGGTCGAACATCCCAACGTGCGTATGGTCAGCCTGACCGGCTCGACCAACACGGGCAAAAAAATCATGAAAACGGCGGCGGATACGCTCAAGCGGGTGCATCTTGAACTGGGTGGCAAAGCGCCGTTTATTGTCTTTGACGATGTGGACATCGAGAACATCGCGGCGGTCGCCACGCTCACCGGCACGTTTAATACCGGCCAGGACTGCACCGCCTCGACACGGGTTTACGTCGAAAAGAGCCGTTACAAGGATGCCACCGAAGCGATTGTCGAAGCCATGCGGAACGTCAAAATCGGCCTTCCATATGACGA
This sequence comes from Chloroflexota bacterium, assembly GCA_014338005.1. GTDB lineage: Bacteria > Chloroflexota > Anaerolineae > Aggregatilineales > Phototrophicaceae > CFX2. Next base: position 27,228 of record QUBZ01000040.1, read on the forward strand.
CGATGTGCAGATGGGGCCGCTGATTTCTCGCATCCAGCGCGAACGGGTGCAGGGTTTTGTCGAGCGGGCGAAAGCATCGGGCGCGCAGGTACTCACCGGCGGCGGCATCCCGGCTGGCCGGGCCGATGGTTATTACTTCGAGCCAACGGTGATTGTGAACGCCGACCAGCAGTCGGAGATCATCCAGAGCGAGGTCTTTGGCCCGGTGCTGACCATCAACACCTTCGACAGCGAAGCCGAAGCCGTGCGCCTGGGTAATGATGTGCAGTACGGCCTGGCGGCGTCGGTGTGGACGAAGGATGTTGGCCGCGCCATGCGCCTGGCAGCCCAGTTGGAGTTTGGCACGGTCTGGGTCAATGACCACATCCCCCTGGCTTCGGAAGCGCCGCACGGCGGTTTTAAGCAGTCTGGCTTCGGTAAAGACCTGTCTGCCGAGGCGGTAGCGGACTATAAAATCACCAAACACGTGATGGTCAAAAACGCATGATGAACGCCCCCACCCAACTTTCTATCGCCGTCCGACTGCAAGCCGTATGCCGGTATTTTGGCGAGGTTAAAGCTGTTGACCATGTGAATCTGGATATTTATGACGGCGAATTTTTCTCCTTGCTCGGCCCTTCGGGGTCGGGCAAGACCACCTGTTTGCGCCTGATCGCCGGCTTCGAGCAGCCCACCTCCGGCAGCATTCAGCTTTATGGGCAGGAAGTGGCAAACATGCCGCCCTATGAACGTGATGTGAACACGGTGTTTCAGGACTATGCGCTGTTCCCGCACATGACGGTCGGCCAGAACATCGCCTACGGGCTGATGGTCAAAAAAGTGCCAAAGCCGGAACGCGAGCGCCGCGTGCGCGAGATGCTGGAAATGGTGCGGCTGCCGGGCATGGAAAACCGCAAGCCATCACAGCTTTCCGGCGGGCAGCGGCAGCGGGTTGCCCTGGCGCGGGCGCTGGTTAATCACCCGCGCGTGCTGCTGCTGGACGAGCCGCTGGGCGCGCTTGATCTCAAACTGCGCCAGCAGATGCAAATCGAGCTGAAAGCGATTCAGGAACGTATCGGCATTACCTTTATTTTCGTCACTCACGATCAGGAAGAAGCCCTGACGATGAGTGACCGGCTGGCCGTATTTAATCATGGCAAAATTGAGCAAATCGGCACGCCCACCGAACTGTATGAACATCCGGCGACCGGCTTCGTGGCCGGCTTCGTCGGCACGACCAATCTCATCAGCGGCGATTCCGCGCGCAAGCTGACCGGCTCGCCGGAAACGCTATCGATTCGACCGGAAAAAATACGCCTCTGCCCGCCGGATACGCCTGTCACAGAAGACCTGTATGGCATTGACGGGACAGTGCGCGATACGATTTACCTGGGGATGCACACGCGCTACCTGGTAGAAACGGATGCCGGCTTCGATCTGATCGTGGTGCAGCAAAACCTGGAGTCAGCCTCTGCGGACATCCCAACCACACGCGGCAGCCGGGTGAAACTGCTGTGGTACAAGGACAGCGCCCGCCGTTTGACGGAGATGGAATGATATGGCCGCGCTTTCGCTGACTCTGACTCCTCCGACGCCCAAACCGCCGTCGCTTCCGCGTCGAATCTCGACCTTTTTCTTCCGCCGCCCGAACCTCAGCCTTATACTGACGCTGCTGCTGCCGCTGCTGTGGCTGGTGGTGTTTTACATCGGCTCGCTGTCATCATTGCTGGTTAACAGCTTCTTCCGGCTGGATGGCTTCACCGGCCTAATCGTGCGCCAATTTTCGCTGCAAACCTATCGGGAACTCGCATCACCGTCGAACGTGGATATTTTTGTACGGACGGCAGTTATGGCCGCCACCGTTACTGTGACCTGTGCCATTCTGGCGTTTCCGGTCGCGTATTACATGGCACGATACGCGAACTACCGTATCAAAGGGCTGCTCTACCTGGGCGTGCTGCTGCCGCTGTGGTCAAGCTACCTGGTACGGGTATACACCTGGAAAATCATCCTGGCGCAGGAAGGCATCATTACCTGGTTCGCCAATCTACTCGGCCTGCATGGGCTACTGGAGGCGCTGCTGGCAGTCCCCGGCATTGGCGGGCCATCGCTGTCGTTTTCGTTCCTCGGCATGTTCCTGGTATTCGTTTATATCTGGCTGCCGTATATGATTCTGCCGATCAACGCTGCGCTGGAGCGCGTGCCAAAATCGGTGCTGGAAGCCTCAGCAGACCTCGGCGCGCGGCCCGGTTATACCCTCCGTAAAGTGATTCTGCCGCTGGCGTTTCCCGGCGTGGTCGCCGGCTCGATTTTCACGTTTTCGCTGACGCTTGGCGACTACATCATCCCAAGTGTGATCGGTAATTCCAGCTTTTTCATCGGCCAGGCGGTGTTCGCGCAGCAGGGTACAGCCGGCAACATTCCGCTGGCGGCGGCTATGACCGTTGTACCGATTGTGATTATGTTCCTTTATCTGATGGTTGCCAGGAGGTTAGGCGCTTTTGAAGCCCTCTAATCCTACCGGACGTGCCTCGCTGGGGCTAAAAATCGCCGTCGGGCTGGTGCTGCTGTTTCTGCACTTCCCGCTGCTTATCATCATCCTGTACGCTTTCACCACCGAGGAAGCCTCGTTTAGGTTTCCACCGCCGGGGCTGACCACTCGCTGGATTGGTGAACTGGTTAATCGGGCAGACTTCTGGAACGCGCTCAGCCTGTCGCTTGCCGTCGCGGCGGTGGCGACCACACTGGCGATTGTACTCGGAACGCTGCTGGCCGGTGCGATCTACCGGGGCAAATTCTTCGGCAGAGATGCGCTGACGCTGCTGGTCATTCTGCCGATTGCGCTGCCGGGCATCGTCACCGGCATTTCGCTGCGTTCGGCCATCAGCCTGACCGACATGGGCTTCACATTCTGGACTATCGTCATCGGCCATACGACGTTTTGTATCGTGACCGTATATAACAACGTAATCGCCCGCCTGCGGCGCACAGCCCGCTCGCAGATGGAAGCCTCCATGGATTTAGGAGCTTCGACCTTTCAGACATTTCGCTACATTGTGCTGCCGAATATTGCTACCGCCCTGCTGGCGGGCGGAATGCTGGCCTTCGCGCTGTCATTTGATGAAGTAATCGTAACAACCTTCACCGCAGGCCAGCAGCAAACCCTGCCGATCTGGATTCTGAGCCAGCTCACCCGCCCGCGTGACCGGCCCGTGACGAATGTCGCCGCGCTGTTTGTGATCGCCGCGACGTTCATTCCGATTTTGATCGCCTATCGCCTCACGCAGAAAACCGGCGAGTAAAACAAAAAATAATCCGATTATGGGCGGTGACTTGGGAATGGTTTACTCCCAGTTTTTGGGATTAACAACTGCTCAAGCGGCATTGCTGACCGGACAGGTATAGTCAATGCCGGAATACAACCGCTGACGGTTGTAGAACAACTCGATATAGTCGAATAATGTCATGATGCTCACCCATCGCCCAACCGGTACTCTGCCGACTGAACAAAGGTTGGCCGTACTGCTTGATCCAGGTATGCAGGCTCTCGTTGCTGATCCCCAGCTCGCGCGCTGTCTGGCTCACACTGCCGCTAGTTTCAGCTTTCGCCACCGCTTCACGCTTATAGCTCTGGCCGTAATGGCTGATCGTTTCCTGGTACTGCGCGCGGCGCTTTACGCGGATGAGGAGAACCAAAAAGCCCTGACCACACAGGGTCAAGGCTTGAGGAATGATTTGCCCCATAGGGGATTCGAACCCCTGTTTTAGCCTTGAGAGGGCTACGTCCTGGGCCTCTAGACGAATGGGGCTGAGGTTAGGGTTATTCTAGCAGCGAATTGCAGGGCGGTCAAGCAAAAGTTGAGCCTGGGAACTGCCCCTCGAACGCCGGCAGCCGCTCATTGTGGTAGCGATTTTAGGCCGCGAGGGGTATACTCCATGCGGACTGGTGAGACGGCACTATTACATAATCTGAACAAACATTGTTTATAGATTTCAGGTCAATAATGCAGTCTCACTCACAAGCCATTCCACCTATGAAAGAGCTGTCACATCCGGCTTGATGCCTCATTTTTGCACAAAAGGTGAAAATAATGTCCAGTTATGCCGTACCTCAAATCGAACAACCCACTCCGATTGGGGAAAATGAAGCTGTTCTCATCGCCAGCGGCGATTTACGATTATCGGCGAATCAAGTCTGCTGGCCGGCCCAGCACGATATGGAACAGCGTGTAACAGCCGCTTTTGCCAAAGAGGGAATCACGGTTAAACGCGGTCATCCTTACGATCCCGACCTTAAACACGGTTTCATCTGGAACCAGCGTATGGGCATGGAGGTGTTTAAAAACATCCATCCTGAAGCCCGGCTCATCGTCGCCGAGGCCGTCTGGCAGTACAGTCATCACGTTCTGGCAGGGCTTCGCAGCCACCGGGGGCCGATCCTGACGGTTGCTAACTGGAGCGGTCAATGGCCGGGGCTGGTCGGCCTGCTCAACCTCAACGGCTCGCTGACCAAGATGGGCGTTCAATACAGCAGCATCTGGAGCGAAGACTTCACCGATGAATTTTTCCTCAAGGGTATTCGCCAGTGGATCAAAGAAGGCAAAATCACCCATGATACCAGCCATGTCCGCCACTTCGATCTGGCGCAGGCGCCGGCAGCCGAGGCCGCGTTGGGGCAGGCGCTGGCCGCCAAACTCAAACACGAAAAAGCCATCCTGGGTGTGTTTGATGAAGGCTGCATGGGCATGTATAACGCCATCATTGATGACGAACTCATCAACCCTGCTGGCATTTACAAAGAGCGCCTCAGCCAGTCGGCGCTGGTCGCCGCCATGCGGACGGTAAGTGATGCCGAAGCGCAGAAAGTCCGCGATTGGTTGGACGCGCGCGGCGTGAAGTTCGTCACCGGGCCGAACGAAGAAACCGATCTGACCGATCACCAGATTCTTGAGCAGTGTAAGATGTATATCGCCGCTGTGCGAATCGCGCACGATTTCGGCTGCGACGCGATCGGTATTCAATACCAGCAGGGTCTTAAAGATATGGCGCCGGCGTCCGACCTGGTTGAGGGGCTGCTCAATAACGTCGAGCGCCCACCGGTTTATGATGCTAACGGCAAGGAGCTGTATGCCGGGCAGGCGCTTCCGCACTTTAACGAAGTGGACGAGTGCGCCGGCGTAGACGCGCTGGTAACAAACCGCGTGTGGAGTGTTATGGGCTTCGACCCGGCCACGACTCTGCACGATTTACGTTACGGCGAACACTTCCAGGGCGACGGCGTGGACGACTTCGTGTGGGTATTCCTCATCTCCGGCGCGGCCCCGGCTTCGCATTTCATTAACGGTTATGCCGGCGCTTCCAGCGAGCGCCAGCCGCCGATGTACTTCCGTCTGGGCGGCGGCACGCTGAAGGGCATCAGCAAACCCGGCGAGATCGTATGGAGCCGCGTTTTTGTGATGAACGGCGAGCTGCACTGCGACATCGGGCGCGCGACGGTGGTCACGCTGCCGGATGCCGAAACGCAGCGCCGCTGGCAGGCGACCACGACGCAGTGGCCGATCATGCACGCCGTTTTACACGGCATTACCCGCGACCAGATGATGGCGCGGCACAAAGCCAATCATCTGAATGTGGCCTACGCGCCATCCGCCGCCGATGCCGATAAAGCCCTGGCGGCGAAAGCGGCCATGATGCAGGCGATGGGCATCCAGGTGCATCTGTGCGGTGATGTGAACCTTTAGCCATTGTAACCGGTGGGGGCGCATAATTATGCGCCCCTTTAACCTGCCCCTATAGGTCAATACAAGGATGATTTTATGGAATGGTACAACGAGCCGCCATCCTGGCAGGATCAGGATGGTGTTATTCAAGTGACCACCGGCTCCAAAACCGATTTCTGGCGCAAGACACACTACGGGTTTATCCGGGACAACGGCCACTTTTATTTTCGTCCGGTCGCGGGCAATTTCGTCACCGAAGTCAAAATCAGCGGCCAGTACCGCGATCTGTATGACCAGGCCGGCATCATGGTTCGGCTGGATGCGCTTCACTGGCTCAAATGCGGCATTGAATATGTGGGCGGCGTGCAGCAGGCCAGCGTCGTCGTCACGCGCGATTATTCCGACTGGTCGGTCGTGCCGCTTCCGCAAAACCCGGCGGCCATCTGGCTGCGGGTTTCCCGGCACGGTGATGCGCTGGAGATTCATTATTCACTGGATGGTCAGGCGTATACCATGCTGCGGCTGGCCTACCTGACGCTGGAAGAACGGCTTCAGGTCGGCCTGATGTGCTGCTCACCGGAAGGCAGCGGCTTTGACGTAACTTTCCAGGGATGGAAACTTCGCGTCGAAGACACTGCTGTCAACTAGTCCCATCAGACAGCGCGGCCTTTGAAACGTTCCAGAGCAACCCCATAAATGGAGAAAATACCATGCGTGAAAAACCGTTTGCATATTCGCTTCCCCTCGGCGCGGGCAAGCCGTCGGTGTGGGACAACCACATCATGCGGCGGCTGTCCTCGATGAAGGGGCAGTATCTCGACCAGATGGTTTATGAAACCATGCTGTCCAGTGAGGATACGCTACTTTATGAAGTGTACGAAATCAAACGACCAGAAGCAGCTGGTGAACTGCTGCAAGGAATTTCGATTATCCACCCCGGCAAAGTAGGCGACGAGTATTTTATGACCAAAGGTCATTTCCATCAGGTACTCGACACGGGCGAAGTTTATTACTGCCTGAGCGGGCAGGGCATGATCGTGATGGAAACGCCAGAAGGCGAGGCCGAGGTGCTGGAATTCCGGCCCGGCCAGGTGGTGTATGTGCTGCCGCGCTGGGCACACCGAACGGTAAATACCAGCCTGGCGGACGATCTGGTGTTTTATTTCGCCTACCCGGCCAACGCCGGACACGATTACGGAACGATTGAGCAGAAAGGCTTCCGCAAACTGGTCGTCGAACGGGATGGTCGGCCAACCGTGATAGACAATCCGCGCTGGAAACAGGCATAAAAATCGCAAATCCTGGCAGGTTTCAATATCAATAGTACGAATCTCCCCCATGCTATCTATTCTTAACGCGGCGGAAACCGGTGGTTTTTATCAATTCGCTGACATTCCATGAGGCAGACTTAAGGTATACTGAAACTTAAGCCTGAATAGTTAAATAACCACAAGGAGAGCGTGCCATGCGCCCCCGGCGGGTTTCAACCAGTTTTTTAGCCGCGTTATTGGCCCTGATATGGGGTTTTTCGTCGTTTCAGATCAGCCGGGCGGCCACGTTCATCGTGACGAACGCGGACGATGACGGCGCGGGCAGTTTACGGCAGGCGATAGCCGACGCAAACGCTTCCATAGGCGTTCTGGACACGATTCAATTCAGCATTGACACGGGTACGCAAACGATTTTCCTGCTTTCCGCGCTCAACATCACCGATCCTGTCATCATTGACGGCACGACGCAGCCGGGTTTTACCGGCTCGCCGCTGATTATACTTGACGGCTCTTCAGCCGTCCCAGGCGCGAATGGCATCATCATTTCCGGCGGCGGCAGCACGATCAGCGGCCTGGCTCTCGGCAGGTTCGAGGGCGCCGGCATCCAGATTGCCGGCAGCGGCAGCATCATTACCAATAATTACATCGGCACGGATGGGGTTAACCCACTGCCAAACGGTATCGGTATCGAAATTCTTAGCAGCGGCAACCGGGTCGGCGGCATGGTCGGCGGCTCCGGCAATCTCATTACCAATAATGTCGGCCCCGGCATCATTATAAATGACGGTGGAGTACCGGGTGCTGCCGTCAACAACGCTATCCTGGGCAACACGATTTTTGACAACGGCGGGTTGGGTATTGACCTGTTCCCGGCTGGCGTCACGCTGAACGATGCAGGGGATGCGGATGGCGGGCCAAACAACCTTCAGAACTTCCCCGTCATTACGGCAGCCACGCCCGGCAGCGTTACCGGCACGCTCGCCAGCGCGCCGGATACCACCTACCGCGTCGAATTTTATCGTAACGCCGCCTGCGACCCTTCCGGCTATGGCGAAGGGGAAAATTATCTTGATTATCTGGACGTAACCACTGACGCCGCAGGTGATGCCTCGTTTAATATTTCGGGACTGACGCTGATCGCCGGCGACTTTTTGACCGTGACGGCGACCGCGCCGAACAACGACACATCCGAGTTTTCGGAGTGTGTTGAGGTGGTGGACGCGCCGATTTACCTCTCCGCCCCCTTGCCAGACCCTGACCCCGGCAGCCTGCTGACGATCTTCACCACTGAAGGCGTGCCGGCCAGCGCCGTCATCCAGGTACGTAATCCCGGAACGGCAACGCTGAACATCACGCAGGTGAATTTAGATAATCTGACCGATTTTTCTCTGCTGTCGGCGGCCAGTTTTAATGTGCCTGCCGGGGGCGGCCCGATAACGATTGAGATTCAATGCGATGCTGACACCGGGCCGGGGCTGTTCACAACCGGGGTGACGGTCGAACATAACGCCGCCGGCAGCCCGGCCACCTACACCGTTGACTGCGACGTTGCCTCCGTACCCACGCCGGTTTACGTGTCCGCTCCTGCCCCTGGCGAGGTCATAGACCTCGGCACGACCGCGTTCGGCAGTTCGGTCACCGGCAATCTGTATACTACCAATCTGGGGACGGCCAATCTGACCGTCTCCGAACCGGCAGCCGGCTTCTTCAGCGGGACGAACGCCGCAGACTTCAGCCTGGTAGCCGGAACAGCGCCGCCGTTTACGCTGGGGCCGGATGATGACTGGACGGTCGTAATCCGCTGCACACCCCTGGCCGCCGGCGACCGTACCGCCATACTCACCTTTGATACCACCGACCCGGTTCGCCCAAGCGTATCCTATACCCTTAACTGCCGCGCCCTGCTGCTGCTGTCCCCAACTGTCCTGCCAGACGGCGCGGTCGGCGTGCTTTATCCTGACCAGACCATCACAGCCAGCGGCGGCTCCGGGTCGTATACCTTTGACCTGTTTTCCGGTTCGCTGCCGCCCGGATTAACCCTGTCCCCCGGCGGCCTGCTGTCCGGCACGCCGACACTGGCCGGTACATTCCCGTTCACGGTCAGGGCAGCCGACGATGCCGACAATACGATCACCGGAACGCAAAACTATACCATCATCATCACTGATGCCGTTCCCGGCTACGACTCCTCGCCCGCGCCGACCGCGACTATCAACGTCGGCACATCCACCGTCGGCACGCCCGTCACCACCACCCTCACGATCAGCGAAACCGGTAACGCCCCGCTCGATGTCGGGCTGTTCGGCGGCTCGCTGGCGACCGCCATCACCGGCGCGAACGCCGCCGACTTCACCATCACCGCCCCGGCTTTCCCCTTCACGATTGCCGACGGCGGCGCGAACCAGCCTATCACCATCCAGTGTATTCCCGGCGGCGAAGGGCTGCGCTCCGCCACCCTGACGCTCACATCCAATGACCCGGCCTGGCCGACCATCGCCTACCCGCTCGAATGCACCGGCACGGCTGTGCTGACGCCCGGTTACGACTCCACTCCTGTTCCCGGCAGCACCATCAACCTGACGACCACTCAGGGCAGCCCGGTCAGCACCAATATCGCCGTCTCCAACCCCGGCAGCGCCCCACTCAACGTTACCAGC
>QUBZ01000041.1 GCA_014338005.1 Chloroflexota bacterium
AATAGTAGACATACAAAGACCTCTGGTTGGCTTGCGATTTCACACTTCAAGCTTTACCAAAGGTCTTTCTTTTTCTCAACTACTGCCAAACTTCAGGGACGCGCTAATGCGTGTCCCTTTGCGTTAGGCATTTGGGGCGGACGGTTAACGGCGGCGCGGATGCGGCGGCACAGGCGGCAGCGGTGGAATCGGCGGCAGCGGCGGGATGGGCGGCAGAGGATGGGTGAAATCGCGCGTGGGGGTGAACATAGCCGCCGGAAGCTGGATGCCCGCTGTCTGGATGCGCTGGATGAAGGTCGGCACGTGGCCGTTGGAGACGAACTCACCGGCCAGTTTGCCGTCCTCTTTGACGCCCGTGACCACAAATTCAAAAATATCCTGGGTGGCGATAATGTCGCCGTGCGCGCCCAGCACTTCCGCCACTTTAACGACCCGGCGCGCCCCATCCTGAAGCCGCTCGATCTGTACGATCAGGTTGATCGCGCTCGCCATCTGTTCGCGCAGCGTGCGCACCGGGATGTCCATCCCGCCCATCAACGCCATCATCTCCAGGCGCGCCAGGGCATCGCGCGGGCTGGAAGCGTGCAGTGTGACCATTGAGCCGTCGTGGCCTGTGTTCATGGCTTGCAGGATGTCCAGCGCCTCGCCGCCGCGCAGCTCGCCGACGATGATGCGGTCGGGGCGCATTTTGACGGCGCTTTGGACAAGCTGCCGCATGGTCACTTCGCCCCGGCCTTCCAGGTTGGGCGGGCGCGTCTCCAGCACCACCTGATGTTCGTGTGGCAGCCGCAGTTCGGCATCCTGCTGAAGCACGACCAGCCGTTCGTCGGCGGGGATGAAGCCGCACAATACGTTCATCAGCGTCGTTTTGCCCGATCCCGTGCCGCCGGAAACCACGATATTCACCCGCGCCTGGACGCAGGCGCGCAGGAATTCGACCATATCGGCGGAAATGCTTCCCCATTCGATCAGGTTTTCGATACTGATGGGGCGGTTGAACAGCTTGCGGATGGTCAGGCTCGGCCCGGTGAGGGCGATGGGCGGCACAACCACATGCACGCGGGAAGCGTCTGCCAGCCGCGCGTCCACAATCGGGTTGGATTCGTCGGCGCGCTGGCCGACCTTGCTGACGATGTTCTGAATGATCTCCATCAGGTGCGCCTCGTCGCGGAAGCGGCTTTCGACGCGCTCCAACCTGCCGCGCCGCTCGACGTAAATATGGTCGGGGCCGTTCACTAAAATTTCCATCACGTCGGGGTCGGCCAGGATCGGCTCCAGCGGCCCCAGGTCTGTGCCGTGTTGAGGATTTACATTGTCCATCATCGCGCCTTTCATGTGCTGTTCAACTGTTAATCTGATTATCGCGGGACTCCCATTCGGGCAGAACGGGCAGCCAAACAGTGCCGGCACTGTTTATTTAACCGGGACGGCGCGCCCAGCCCCGGCGCAGCGCGTAAACTGCCGCTTCGGTGCGTGTGCTGACGCCCAACTTGGAGTAGATGTTGTCCAGATGAAAATTGACGGTGCGGGCGGAAACCTTCAGCGCGCGGGCGATTTCCTTGTTGGTCAGCCCCTCGGCCAACCGCTGGATGACTTCGATCTCGCGGGCGGTGAGTTCGACCGCCGGGGCGAAAAAAAAGCGAATTTCCAGTTCAAAATTGCCTTCCTGCCCGGCGCGCTGTTCGATCTGGCCGCCAAGCTGTTCGATGCGCGCCAGCGAAGCGCGCAGCCCGCCGGCATCGGTATGGGGCAGGCTGTTATCGGCCAGGGTCAGCGTCAGCGTTTGCTCGCGGCGTTCCAGCCGGATGGCCGCCCGCGTGGCGCGCGCTGTGTGAACGGCGCGGTCAAGCATGTCCTGCACGGCGCGAAAGAGCGCCAGTTCGATATGCAGCGGCAGCCGTTCGCGCTGGCGTTCCAGCAGCAGCGTCACCGGCAGGCCGGACGCGCGCGAAACCTGGGCGGCCAGGGCCTCTAAAGCCGGTTCGAGGCCCAGTGTTTCCAGCAGCGCCGGGTGCAGGTTGTTTTTCAGGTCGCGCGCCTGCTGCAAAAGCTGGCGCGTCAGGTTCGCCAGCACCGACACGGCCATATGCGCCTGCGGGCTGGCGGCCAGGGTTTGTTCGTAGGCGCCGGCCTGCGCTAGCAGCAGGTTGAGCGGGCTGATGATTTCGCTTTCCAGCAGGTCGGCCAGGCGGCGGCGTTCGGCCTCGCCGGCGGCTGCGGCGTCTTCCGGGGCGCTGCTGTAAAATTCGGGGGCAGATTGGTCGTCCATCGGCGGCCTTTAACTTTCCCCTATTGTGGCTTGGTTTCAGGCGGCGGCAAAACCGGCAGATGACCGGGTATGGCCTGTTTATTTAACCGGTGAACCCCCTCATCCCAACCCTTCTCCCCCGAATTCAAGGGAGAAGGGCTAAAAGCAGGCGATTGCTGTACCGGTTAGGGACAAAAACGCGCGCCGGCAGGGTTTTAACCGGCGCCGCGCAGCAGCACCGCCAGCACAAAACGCGGCAGGCGCAGCATCCGTTTGAAGCGCCAGGGCTGCAAAAGCAGGCGGAACAGCCATTCCAGACCGGCGCGCTGCATCCACAGCGGGGCGCGCGGCACAACCCCGGCCAAGAAGTCGAACGCGCCGCCCACGCCCATCGCCATCGCCACCTTCAGGCGGGGCAGGTTGCGGGCGATCCACTTATCCTGCTCCGGCGCGCCGTAAGCCACAAATAAAATGTCCGCGCCGCTGGCATTCACCCGCTCCACGATGGCGTCCTCGTCCTCCGGGGCGGGGCTGCCGCCGTAAATACCGGCGATGTGCAGCCCTGGAAAACGCGCCTGTAAAACCGCCCCGGTCTGTTCCGCCACGCCGGGCGCGGCCCCCAGCAGGAACAGCCGCCAGCCGCGCTGCGCCGCGCGTTCGGCGATTTTCGGCACGCCGTCCGAGCCGGTGACGCGCTCCGGCAGGCGGTGACCCAGGCGGCGTGCGGCCCACAGCAGCCCCACGCCGTCCGGCACGCACAGGTCGGCGCGGTGCAGGATGTTCCAGAAGTTCGGGTCGCGCCGGGCGATCATGATAAATTCCGGGTTGATGGTGCAGACGTGATGGCAGGTCTGGCCGTTCGACTCGGCCACCCAGCGCCCGATCTGGTCGAGCCATTCGGGATAAGTGATGCCGTCCACCGGCAGGCCGAGGACAAAAATACGGCGCGGGAAAATCGTCCGGCGCGGCGGTTGATGTACGGCGGGCGGCGCGCCGTCCAGCAGCGACCGCGCCGCTTCTAAAACTCGCTCCGGCGTGACTATCCGCATACAGGTGCGGGCGGGGCAGCCTTCGCGCAGGCCGATGCCATGCCCGACATAGCTGCACGGGCTGCACTCCGGCGCGCTGCGGACGACCCGCGCCGCCCCGTCCGGCGGCCAGGGCCCCCAGGCGTCGGCATTACTGGGGCCAAAAACGGCCACCACCGGCACGCCGACCGCCGCCGCCAGGTGCATCACGCCGCTGTCCGCGCCGATGAACAGGCGGCAGTTCGACAGCAGCGCCGCCAGTTGGGGCAGGGTGGTCTGGCCGCTCAGGTCGAGGGATTCGTTCCGCATGGCGGCTTTGACCTGGGCCGTGCCGTCGTCCGGCCCGCCGACCAGCACGATTTTTGCGCCGTATTCGTCGTGCAGCGCGTCGGCCACCGCTGCGAAACCGGCGGCATCCCAGCGGCGCGCGCGGCTGTACCCGCCGCTGCCGGGATGGATGGCGACGGCGAGTGCTGAGAGATGAGGCATGAGGGACGAGGCATGAGGGCTGAGGGGTTCGGCGGCCACGACTGCCGGGCGGGGCGAGGAGTCCGCGCCCAGCAGTCCGACCAGATCAAGCCAGTACTGCGCCTGATGCCGCACGCCAAAACCGGCGTCCGGCAGTTTATCGGTCAGAAACCAGGCCTTGCCATTGTCCAGCCCCAGGCGGCGTTTGGCCCGCGCCGCCAGCGCAATGAGCGCGAACTTGAACGTACCGAGCCGCAGCGTGAAATGATGCAAATAAATAACCGTATCAAACCGTCCCAGGCCGAACAGCCGCCGCAGGCCGGCGGGTTTAAACAGGGCGGTCGAACTGTTGGACGCGCGCCGGTCGAAGGTGATAATTTCATCCACCAGCGGCAGGCCGCGAACGACCGGCGCGGCGTGGGCGCCGGCGAGCAGGGTGATATGGGCGTCCGGCCTGGCTTGACGCAAAGCGGCCAGCGCCGGAGTCGAGAGGATTAAATCGCCGATGTCGGCCAGTTGAACGACCAGCATACGTTCCATAAGACAAGCCCTACCCGGCGGTTTGTGCCGCCTCCTCCAGCGCGTCCAGCGCTAGCCGCGCGGCATCGTCCCAGGTGAAACGCGCCGCCTGATAGTAACCCCGCTCGCGCAGCGAGTCGCGCAGGGCGTCGTCGTCCGACAGCCGCCCCATCGCCCCGGTTATCGCCGTAACATCCAGCGGGTTCACCAGCAGCCCGGCCTCGCCGACCAGTTCCGGTAGGCTAGAGGTGCTGCTGGCGATGACCGGCGTGCCGCAGTGCATGGCCTCGACCACCGGGAAGCCGAAACCTTCGTACAGCGTGGGGAAAACCAGCGCCAGCGCCCCGGCCAGCAGCGCGCCCCGGTCGGCGTCGTCCACGTAACCGGGCAAAATTACGCCTTCCGCGCCGTCCACCCAGGCCGGGTCGAACAACCAGCCGCGCGCGCCCGCCAGCACCAGCCCCGCCGGGTCGTCCGGGTGGTTTTTGCGCCACAGCCTGTAAGCCTGCACAATGCGGGCGATATTTTTGCGCGGCTGGAGCGTGCCGATAAACAAAAAATAGCGCGGCGGCAGGCTGTACCGGGCGCGCGTTTGTTCCACGCTGCCGACGGGCGGCTTGTCCACGCCGGGATACACAACACGGATTTTATCCGGCGGCGTGCCGTAAAAACGCGCCAGATCGGCGGCGGTGGCCCGGCTGTCGGCCAGGATGATGGCGGCGCGTCGGGCGCTGTGGCGCGTCGTCCAGTCGAGATAGAGCCGGTCTTTGAGCGGGTGCGCCTGCGGAAAACAGCGGAAGCCCAGGTCGTGGACGGTCACGGCGGCGCGGCCCGGAAAAACCAGCGGCAGCGTGTGCGCCGGGACGAACAGCATATCCGGGCGGTCGCGCCAGATTTCGGCGGCCAGCCGCAAATGCGTCCAGGCGCGGCGGAAGGGAATCACGCGCTGCTGCGCCCATTGCGAGGCCGGGAATAAATCCGGCGGCGGCGCATCGCGGAAGTACAGCGTCAGTTGGTGGCGCGTGTTCAGGCGGATGATCGCGCGGATCAGTTCGATGGCGTAACGTTCGGTGCCGGTCACGCGGGCGGCGGTACACCGGCTGGCATCAATGGCGAGGCGCATTCATCCTCGCCGGATAACCGGCAGCAGCCAGACGACCAGCAGCGCCACCACCGCTGCCGGCCATAAACCGGCGGCCATGTCCAGCAGGCTGCCGGGCAGCAGGCCGAAGGTGACGACCAGCGCCGCCAGCCCGGAGACGGCCAGCAGCACCCCCGGCAGAATCAAACGGCGGTCGGGTGGGGCGGCCAGTGCCGCCGCCAGGAAAAAGGCCGCGCCCAGGCCGATCAACATCAACGGCCAGCCGCGCGCCGCCCCCGGCGAACCCGGCACGGCCAGCAGCGCCAGCGCGCCGCCTACACCGATCAGCGCCAGCGCCAGGAACAGGCTGCCGCGCGCCCAGCGCCCGGACGATAACCAGCGCCCGATCAGGATGATAACCAGCCCGCCGCCCAGCGCCAGCGCCACCAATCCGCCGTCCGGCGGCGATCCGGTGGTGTAGGCGAACGTCAGCCACGCGCCGAGCGCGATCAGAACCAGCGCCGGCAGAACAGACGCCACTTGCCCGCGCCGCAGCACGACCGGCGGCGGGACGGGGAAAAACCGCTCCGGGTGTTCCAGGCGCAGGCGGCGTTCTTCGGCGGCCATCGCTTCGGCTTCCGCTTGGGCGATACGCGCCTGTTCGGCGGCTTCCTGCTCCGCCAGCATATCGCTGAGAGTGGACACCGCCGCCAGCGCCGCTTCAATGTCCAGCCCATCCGCAGCGGCGGACGTGGTTTCAGCTTCCGGTTCTGCCGGCGCGGCGGTTTCGTCCGGCGGGGCAAAACGCGCGTCGTCAGTTTCGTCCGGCGCGTCGAGCGGTTCGGTTTCAGGAGAAAAGTCGCGTTTTTCGTCGGTCATACGGTTGATTGTGGCGCGTTTTGCGGCTGAACGCAAGCGGCGGCGCAACCCCTATCCCCCCGGCCCCCTTTCCCCGCGTGGAGAAAGGGGGAGTAAGAGTCGTTTTAAGCCCCCTCTCCATGTAATGGGGAGGGGGTTTAGGGGAGGGGTCAAAAGGCGAAAGCCCGCTTATTGAGACGAAGTGTCTTCGTGCGATAGCCCTGAAGCGGCCCGCGCCGGGGCTTGATCGGCGCGCGCGCAACTGCTATACTATCCACACATCAAACGATGGCGACGTAGCCAAGTGGTAAGGCAGAGCTCTGCAAAAGCTCGATACGCCGGTTCGAATCCGGCCGTCGCCTCTGGAAAGACACCCGTACCAACCATATGCGGGTGTCTTTTTTAGTTCCGAGTGCTGAGGGATGAGTGCCGAGAAAAGGTTCAACGCAAAGAGCGCGATTGGGGCAAAGGCGCAGAGTAGGGCGGGCTTCCAAACCCATCCCCGCCGCCCACCACACGATTTTGGGGGGTTTACAAATCGGCAAAAAAGGGTATGATGAAAGTGACCCGGCCAAACAAACCGGGTTTATTATCCGTGAGTTGAGAGAAGGAACGATGTCCGAGTCTCACAGTAAGAAGCTGGAGCAGCCGCCCTTAGCTGGCGGCGGTGACGCGGCTCGGCGTTAAGCCCCCTCCTTTGTGACCAGGGGGTGACGCGCCCGGCGTTACCGCCGTACCCTGGTCGGCACTGTTCCACACCCGATTTTACCAACTTAATCGCTCGAAGGGTCGCTTCGATGCCGGTCGGCGTGGGCGGCCCGGTGTGTCACACGTGCAATGGAGGTCATTTTGTACAACGATCTGCTGCTCAACCGGATCGCGGGTGCGCCCATCGAGAATCCTGACGGTCGTATTCAGGAACTCATTGACGAAATCGAGGAACTCAAGAGTCTGCTCAGCCCCGAAGCGCAGGAATTGATTCGCCACCTGCGCCCGCGCCTTGTCACCGACGATGTGTACGAGCAGATTGACGAGCAGGCTTCTTTGGGCGACCGGCTGGCCGACCGGCTGGCGGCTTTCGCCGGGAGCTGGAAGTTCATCATCGGTTTTGCGCTGCTGATGGCGGTCTGGATTGCCGTTAACTACTCGATGGGGGCGGAGGCGTTCGACCCGTTTCCGTTCATTCTGCTTAACCTCACGCTCAGCACGCTGGCGGCCTTGCAGGCGCCGGTGATTCTGATGTCTCAGAACCGCCAGGCGACCAAAGATCGGGCGGTTGCGCAGAATGATTACCATGTTAACTTAAAAAATGAAGTTGAAATCGCCGACCTGCACCGCAAGATTGACGCGCTGGCCGAGGCGCTTTCGATGCAAACCCGGATGGTCAATGCGCTGGTGGAAGCCCGCCGCAAGGAATTAAGCGCGACGGTGCGGGTGATGGAAAGCGCACTGCCTGCGGCCCGGAAGGTCGGGCAGGCGGCGGCGGACTGAAACGTATATTTCCGGCCAATGGGTGTTGGCTCAAGGGGCGAAATCGTGCAGACGGTTTCGCCCCGGCGTGTTTATACCTGTTCCGGCTCAGGGAAAATTTTGCCGGGGTTGAGGATGCCGTTCGGGTCGAGCATCTGTTTGACGGCCTGCATCACGTCCAGGGCGGGGCCATGTTCCTGCTGCATGTACTTGATTTTGCCGATGCCGACGCCGTGTTCGCCGGTGGATGTGCCGCCCAGTTCCAGCGCCTTCGCCACGATCTGCGCGTTAATCTCCATCCGCAGCCGGTACTCGTCCTCGTCCACGAACGGGAACTCCACATGCACGTTGCCGTCCCCGGCGTGGCCGATCATGTAGGCGGTGATGCCGTACCGGCGTTTCAGCTGCTCCACGAAGCCGATCAGTTCCGGGTAGGCGCTGATGGGTACGGCCACGTCGTTGATGAAAAAACGTTTGTCGGGGTGCGAGCGCACCATGATCTCGTAAGAATGGTGGCGCGCGTGCCACAGTTTTTTGCGTTCCGCGATGTCGGTGGTGGCGCGGAAGCTGACCGCGCCCAGTTCCTCGCAAATCTCCTTCACGATGTCCAGCCCCATTTGCAGCGATTCTTCGTGGGCGGCGTGGAATTCCATGAACAAAGTGGGATGGTCGGTCAGATCAACGCCTTCGGCCTCGCGCAGCATGTGCGCGTGGGCGGCGTCTATCAGTTCCAGCGCCGCCGGGTCAAGCCCGCTGCCGCGCACGGCCACAACCGTTTCCACCGCCGCTTCGACCGTCTCGAAAGCCGCCAGTGCCGCGCTCATGTATTGGGGGACGGGGACGAGCTTAAGCGTCGCTTCGGTGATGAGTCCCAGCGTGCCTTCGCTGCCGACGAACAGGTGCAGCAGGTCATAGCCGGACGCCTGTTTGACCGACCGCGCGCCCAAGTTTAACAGGCGGCCATCGGCCAGGGCGACCTGCATCCGCAGCACGTTGTCTTTAGTCGCGCCGTATTTGACCGTGCGAATGCCAGAGGCGTTGTTCGCCAGCATCCCGCCGACGGTGGCGTTGGCGCCGGGGTCGGGCGGGAAAAACAGGCCGTAGCGGGTCAGCTGTTCGTTGAGGTCTTTGTGGCCGATGCCCGGCTGCACCGTCACCTGGAAGTCGTCGGCATGGACGGCCACGATGCGGGTCATACGCTCGAAGGACATCAGAATACCGCCGTAGACCGGGATGGCGTTTCCTTCCAGCCCGGTGCCGACACCCCAGGCCGTGACCGGAATCCGCCGCCCGTTGGCGAAACGCAGCACCTCGGCTACTTGTCCTGCCTCTGCCGGCCAGACAATCACTTCTGCCGGGCGTTCCGGGTGGTGGGACTGGTCGCGGGCGTGCAGGTCGAGTTCGGCGCGGGCGGTGCTGACGGCTTCCGCGCCGAGAATCCGCCGGAGGGTTTCGAGATCATCAGGCGTAACCGGTTTGAAGGCAGGGGCGGGCATGGCCGATTCCTTTTAATATGCTGGTGAACGATGTTTTACGCGCACTATAATAACGCTCAGGACAAAACCGCCAAGACGCAAAAGACGCCAAGCGTATTTGATGATTCATCCTGGCGGCCCAGATTGTAACTCACAACAAAAGCCGATGTTTTATGCCGGGGAAAGGCGCTAACCGGATACACTACAAAAAACGAACACCGGCACAACACAGGATTAACCATCATGCGCTGCTTCCGCGAACCCGTGAACGGCTTCACCCATCTGGCCGGGGCTTTCCTGGCGGCGGTCGGCCTGGTCTGGCTGCTGGCGCTGGCCTGGGGCGAGACGGCCAAACTGGTGACGGTGCTGATCTACGGCCTGAGCATGATTGCGCTGTACCTCGCCAGCGCGACCTTTCATCTGGCGCGGGGCAGCGAACGTATGCTGCTGTGGCTGCGGCGGCTTGACCACGCCGCCATTTACGGCCTGATCGCCGGCACGTACACGCCGATCTGTTACGCGGTGCTGGACGGCGGCTGGCGCTGGGGGATGCTGGCGCTGGTCTGGGGGTTCGCGGTGGTGGGTGCGGCTTATAAGCTGGCGCGGCTGCGGCAGGGAAGCCGCTGGTCGCTGGTCTTTTATCTGGTGATGGGCTGGCTGGGGCTGCTGGCGCTGCCGAAGGCGCTGGCGGTTCTGCCGCCGGGGGCGATTCTGATGATCGCTGCCGGGGGAGCGGC
The DNA here is from genome assembly GCA_014338005.1 of Chloroflexota bacterium. Lineage (GTDB taxonomy): Bacteria > Chloroflexota > Anaerolineae > Aggregatilineales > Phototrophicaceae > CFX2. The sequence continues at coordinate 9,885 of QUBZ01000041.1, forward strand.
CTATTTGGTCGGGGCGGCCATTTTCGCCATCCGCAGGCCGAACTTCCACCCGCACTTCGGCCACCATGAAATCTGGCATCTGTGCGTGCTGGCGGGCAGCGCCTTTCATTTTGCGGCCATCGCGCGGTATTTCGTTTAAAATAAATGCCCGCGCAGAGAACCGTTTTTGCAGAAAGAGGGGGTAAATTATGACCGAGCTGATTCTGTTAAACCGGCGTGACCGTCTGGTGGAGATCGCGCTGAACCGCCCGGAGAAACGCAACGCGCTGAACTGGCCGATGCTGGCCGAGCTGGACGCCGCCCTGGATGAAGCCGAACGCATGGACGGCGCGCGGGTTATCCTGCTGCGCGGCGAAGGGGCGGGTTTTTCTGCCGGCATTGATCTGACCGGCTTCCAGGAACTGGCGGCGCAGTTTGGCGAAAAGTGGCGCGAGAACCTGTTCCCGCTGACACGGGCGCACCAGGCCATCGCCAATAAAATCGAACGCCATTCGCTGCCGGTGATCGCGCTGCTGCACGGGTTTTGCTTGGGATTGGGGTTGGAACTGGCGCTGGCGTGCGATTTCCGGCTGGCTGCCGAAGGCACGCGGTTGGGGCTGCCGGAGTCACGCCTGGGGCTGATTCCCGACGTGGGCGGCACGACGCGGCTGGCGCGGCTGGCCGGCCCGGCGCGGGCGAAAGAACTGATTCTGACCGGGCGCGCCATAGACGCGCAGACCGCCGCCGGTTGGGGCATCGTTAACTCGTGCGCGGCGGCGGAGCAGTTGGTGGCCGAAGGCGAGGCGCTGGCGGCGGAAATCTGCCGGGCCGCGCCGCTGGCGGTGAGCTACGGCAAACGGATCATCAACGAATTAAACGACGCCGAGCGCGGTTTTCAACTGGAAGCCTGGGCGCAAAGCGTGTTGATGCGGACGGAAGATTTTGAAACCGGCGCGCAGGCCATGCTGGCCCGCCAGCCCGCCGAGTGGAAAGGGCGGTGACGTTCCCGGCTTGCCAGACCTCTGCAACACGTTTATCATTCTATCGCTGTGGGGGAGAGCGTACAACGAGTTTGAAAGATTGCGTGAATGACCGATCAAAACCACTGGGATGAGCCGCCGATAGACCCACTGGCGGATACCAACCCGTCGCTGACCATTAAGCCGGTTGAACTGAAGCAGGCCGAACCGCTGGCCGGGTGGCGGCGCGCCGTCGGCCTGCTCAGCCTGTTGGGGGCTGCCGGCCTGACGATTGCCACCGCGCTGCTGCTGCTGACGCCGGAAGGCGCCCCGCCGGCCCCGGTGATGACGGCCACCGAAGCCCCAGTCGTGCCGACGGCGACCCTGACCATCGCCGCCCGCGCCAACCCTGAGAACGAAAACCCATCGGCGGCGGTTTTCCCCACCATCGTGCCGGACGTGGCGGCGGCGCTGCTGAATGCTCCACTGCTGCCGGTCGGCGATATGTCGTCGCTGGAAGTGGTGCGGAATATCTACAACCCGTTCACCATCGTGCCGGATCGCCCGCGTAACGAGGTGATTCAATACGTCGCCGTCCGGGGAGATACGATTTACAGCATCGCGGAACGTTTTGGACTGAAGCCGGAGTCGATCGCCTGGTCGAACCCACGCAGCATCATCCGGGTGCTGCGTCCCGGCGATGTCATCAACGTGCCGCCGGTAGACGGCGTTTTTCATCAGGTGGTCGGCAGCCGGACGGTGGGCGAGATCATCGCCAGCTTTAAGGTAGACGACCCCTACGTGGTGCTGGATTCCGAGTATAACAACCTGTTCGGCGTAACGCCGGATACGATTCTGCCCAGCGGCACGTGGATTTTTATCCCCGGCGGCGAAGCGGAACAGATCACCTGGAATCCCGGCGTACAGGTGGAAGGCGGCGACAGTCCGCGCCGGGGTTACGTGTCGGTGTTCGCGCCCGGCGACCCCGGAAGCTGCGGGCAGATCAACAATCCCGGCGGCGGCGCAAGCTGGGGATTCCCGTTGAGCGGCGCATATACCTTCATGCGCGGTTTCACGTCCTGGCATACCGGCGTTGATCTGGCCGCGCCGGTCGGCACGCCGGTGCTGGCGGCCAACAGCGGGGCGGTGATTTTCGCCGGGTGGAACTCCTGGGGTTACGGCAATACGGTGGTGCTGGCGCACGGCCCGTACCTGACGCTGTACGGCCATATGAGCAGCATCAATGTCGGCTGTGGGCAGTTGGTTTCGGTCGGGCAGGTCATCGGGGCGGTGGGCAATACGGGCAACTCGTCCGGGCCGCACCTGCACTTTGAAATCCGCAGCGGCGATACGCCGACCGACCCGGCGGCGACGATTTCGTTTTAGGGCTGTGGGTTCAATAATCGAGAGGACGATGTTAACCGTCGCCGATGCGCTCAAACTCGAACAGTTCGCCGGGGCAAGGGTGGTGGCCGGGCGCGCCGGGCTGGCTAATCACGTGTCCTGGGTGCATATCGCCAGCGGGCCGGACGCGCCCCACTGGCTGAACGGCGGCGAACTGGTGCTGACGACGGCGCGCAACATGCCGCACGACATAGACGGCCAGTGTCGCTACGTGCAGGAGATGGCCGCCAACAAGGCTGCCGGGCTGGTGGTTTCGGTCGGGCGTTTTCTGGAGGTCATCCCGGACGAACTGCGCCGGGCCGCCGAACAGCGCGGTTTCCCGCTCATCGAAATCCCGTTTCAGGCGCGTTTTATTGACGTTGCCAAAACCACCAACGAACACATCGCCGAGGAAAATATGGCGATGGTGACGCGGGCGTTTCATATCCAGCAAACGCTGACCCGGCTGGTGCTGGAAGGCGGCGACCTGAAACAGCTTGCCTCCCGGCTGGCGGAACTGATCGGCCAGTCCGTCAGCATCGAAAACGAACGTTTTGAAATTCTCGCCAGCGCCAATATCAGCGATGTGGACGAAGCGCGCCGCTTTACGGTCAGCAAGGGGCGCACCGACCCCCGGCTGGTGCGGGCGCTGGAAGAACGCGGCATCCTGGCACAGATTCGTAAAACCCTGCATCCGGCCCGCATCGCGCCGCTGCCGGAAGTGGGGTTGGAACTGGAACGCTTTTTAGCCCCCATTGTGGTGCATGGCGACATTTACGGCTATGTCTGGGTGATCGCGCACGAACGCCCGCTGACCGACCTCGACCGGCTGGCGATCAGCAGCGGCGCGACCATCGCCGCGCTGATGCTGCTGTACCAGGAATCCGTCCAGAGCGCGGAAGCGTCGTTGAAGGGCGGGCTGCTGTCGCAGCTCATCCAGGGCGGCAGCGAAGCTGTGTTAACCGACCAGGCTTTACGCTATGGTGTAGACTTGGCGCGCCCATTCGTGGTGCTGCTGCTGGAATACCCCGATCGCAGTTCGAGCAGGGGATTGCAGCTTTACCGCCGCGTGAACCGGCTGGCGGGCGCGCGCGATTGGGCGGCGGTGGTCGGCCAGTTTGCGGGGCAGGTGGTCATCCTGGCGCGGGCGGACGAAAACATCCCGGCGATGGTCGAGCAGATACGGGCGGAAAGCAGCCAGACGGCGCGCATCGGCATCAGCGGCACGCACCGGGGCGCGGGGGCCGTCAGCGCGGCTTATCAACAGTGCCAGGAGGCGCTGCATATCACCGGGCGGCTGGGTGATACGCAGCCGGCGGCCTATTTTGACCGGTTGGGCTATCTGCATACGCTGTACTGCGCCGGGGCGGACGCACTGGCGGCCAACCCCTATGCGCCCCGCCTGCGCCGCCTGCGCGCCGAACAGCAGCCGGAATTGTTCCAGACGCTGGCAGCCTACCTGGATACCGGCGGCAGCGGCGTGCAAACGGCGGAACTGCTGCACATCCACCGCAGCACGCTCAATTACCGGCTGGAGCGTATCGTCAAAACCTGCGGCTTCGACCTTTCCGACCCGCTGGAACGCACCAATCTCCAGGTGGCGCTTAAACTCATCCAGTTATTTGAGTCGCAGTAGGCCAGGTGCGATGTTTTCTCCACCCGACCCCCGAACGTATAACCAGATCATCTATGCTGTCGTGCGGCAGATTCCGCCGGGGCGCGCCAGCAGCTACGGCCAGATCGCCTCGATGATTCCGCCGCCGGCGGGCGTCGAGCCGCCGGCTTACCGGCGTTTAAGCCCGCGCTGGGTGGGGACGGCCATGCGGAACTGCCCGGATGATGTCCCCTGGTTTCGCGTCCTCAACAGCCGGGGGACAATCAGCCTGCCTGCCGGCAGCCCCGCCGCGCACGAACAGCGCGCCCGTCTGGAAGCCGAAGGCGTCGTTTTTGACGAAAACGGGCGGGTGGATTGGGCGGTGGCCGGTTGGGATGGGCCGGACGATGAATGGCTGCGGGCGCGGGGTTTGTTCCCGCCGCGCCCGTTGAAAAAACCAAAACGCGGGTAACGAGCGAAATTATGCCGGGGCGGGGTTTATTTTCCCGCTATTGGTTGGGCGTCGGCACGTCCTTTTTAGGGGTTTTGCTGCCCCAGAAGCTCCGCATCCGGTCAATGTTGAAATAAAAGTCCAGTTCTTCACCGGTTTGCGGATGCTGTGCTGTCAGGATGTCGTAGTTTTTGCCGATGTGGGTGGCCTTGCGCTGCATGGTCACGCGCAGCCCCAGGGCATTCATGACGGCGTATTCTTCTCGAATGCTGATGACTTCAAAAGCCGTCTCGAAACTGCGCCCGTTGACGCGCATGATGGACGCCAGCAGCCCGCGCGCGAAGGCGGCGTGATACTCCGCTTTAGTGATTTTCCCCGACTGCCGGTAAAAGTTGTAGGCGACGATGTGCGCTTCGATGTCCAGATAGTCCTCTTGCAGGACGCGCTGCAAACCCGCGCCGATCAGATTTTGATCGTCCTGCTGAACTGCCCGCCGCAGCGCCATCGGGATGCTGGCGGCGTTGAGATAGGGGTTAAACAGCGGCGAGCGGGTGTAAGCCTGCCGCAGTGCCAGAAAGTCGGATGTGGCGGGGCTGCGCTGGGCTTCGGCCAGCAGCTTTTCATACTCGTCCATCGTCGGCCCTCCGTCTGTACTCCGGTGTTGATACTTACCTTACCCGAAATAAGAAGGTCTTTTGCACCCGATAGATTGGGGGTATTGGGGAAAGGGGGCGAACAGCGCGTTCGCCCCTGGAGATCGTGTATTAAAGCGCGTACAGTTCGCCGTATTTGCCGCGCAGATAGGCCATGTACGGCTCGATACGCAGCGGCCCGCCGGTGACGCGCTCGATCAGCTCGTTGGCCGTGAATTTGCTGCCGTACTGGTAGATGTTGGTTTTCAGCCAGCTGTGCAGAGTGTCAAAACGCCCCTGCGCGATTTCGCCGGGGATTTCCGGGTGCGCCTTCAGCGCCGCCTCATAAAACAGGCCGCTGATGATGTTGCCCAGCGTGTACCCCTGGAACGCCCCGCCGATGAGTCCGCCGTACCAGTGGACATCTTGCAGCACACCGTCGCGGTCGTCCGGGGCGGTGATGCCCAGGTCGGCCTGATAGCGGTCGTGCCAGACCTGCGGCAGATCGCGGATTTCCAGCGAGCCTTCCAGCAGCTGCAGTTCCAGGTCAAAACGAATCATCACGTGCAGGTTGTAGGTCACTTCGTCGGCTTCGGTGCGGATGAGCGACCGCTCCACCTTGTTGATGGCGCGGTAGAAGGTTTCCAGCGGCACGCCGGCCAGCTGGTCGGGAAAGGTTTTTTGCAGTTCGGGGTAAAAATGCTGCCAGAAACCCCGGCTGCGCCCGACGATATTCTCCCAGGTGCGGGACTGGCTTTCGTGGATGCCCGCCGAAGTCCCGCCGGCCAGGGGCGAGGCTTCGTAAGCCATATTGATGCCCTGTTCGTACATGGCATGGCCGGCTTCGTGCAGGGTGCTGAACAGCGCGTAACCCAGGTCGTCCTCTTTGAAACGGGTGGTGATTCGCACGTCGCCCAGCGAGAACTTGGTCATGAAGGGGTGGTGGGTTTTGTCCTGCCGCCCCCGGTTGAAGTCGTAGCCAAAGCGTTTGATGATCGCCTCGCCAAAAGCCAGCTGTTGATCTTCTGGATAAGACCGGCGCAGGCAGGAGTCGTCCGCCGGGGGCTGCGCCGTGATGGCCTGCACCAGCGGCACAAGCTGTTCGCGCAGTTGGGCGAACACCGCCCGCACGGACGCAGCTTTCATCCCGTAGTCGGCGAAATCAATCAGCGGGTCGGCGATGTGTTCGTAGCCGGGGAAGAAGTCGGCCAGCCTGCGGCTCATATCGAGTGTTTTTTCCAACGCGGGGCGCAGACGGGCGAAGTCGTTGGCGGGGCGGGCTTCCGTCCACTCCTGGTAGGTCGCCGCGATATGTTCGTTCAGTTCGGCCACAAATGCCGATGGAATGCGTGTATTCCGCTCGTATTCACGTCGGGTGACGCGAATCAGGGCGGCATCGTCGGAGTCGTAAGGCAGGCTTTCTTCATACGGGCGCAGGTCATCCAGCAGCCTGCCGATGGCCGGATCGGTGAATTTTTCGTGCGCCAGCCGGGCAAGGGTCGCCATCTGACGCCCCCGAGCGGGTGCGCCGCCGGGCGGCATGTAGGTGGTCTGGTCCCAGGCCAGCAGGGCGTTGGCATGTTCCAGATCATCCACTTCCATCAGGCGGGTTTTGAGTTCCTGAAGTTTGGCTTCCACAAAAAAACTCCTTTGATGAGCTTAAATGCCAGGGTCATCATCTGTGCACATACTTGACGGTAATTGCCAGTCCCCACCCCCCGCTTTTCAAGGGTAGGTATTTCATTCTCCCCACCCCCTGCCCCCTCCCCAAGTTTTGGAGAGGGGATCAAGAAGGGTTGCTACGGTTTTTTAAGTCCCCTCCCCATCTGATGGCGACCCGAATGGGGACGTATGTCCCCTGAGGGGAGGGGATTTAGGGGTGGAGAAGGTTCAGAACAGGCAACACAACTGTGCTTTATACCGGCGAACCGGCCAGAATGTTCGATTTCGGCGGTTGGTCAATCGTAATCCGTCGGCAGGTCTGGCCGGCGGTGATGCTCGAACAGCCGTTTGATCTGCGCGGGCGTCACCCGACCGACCGACAGCGGCGGGATGGCGTCTTCCGCAAACAGCGCGACGGCTTCGGTTTCGTCGTTGGCGGCCAGCGGTTCGGGCGTGCCGTTTGGTTCGCACAAAAAAAACAGCTTGTAGATATGCCAGATGTGCGGCGGGTGGCCGTGTTTGTTGCGGTCGTAGACGGCCAGCAGTTTAACCACCCGCGTATGGTAGCCGGATTCTTCGTAGACCTCGCGGGCGCAGGCTTCCGCCGCCGACTCGCCGATGTCCACCCAGCCGCCGGGCAGCGTCCAGCCGCCGTCTTTACTTTCCTTCACCAGCACAATCCGGTCGTCCTGGAAGATCACGCCGCGCACATCCACTTTGGGCGTGGCGTGGCCGACTTCGCCGGCGAACAGGTCGTGTATGGGGGCGAAGTCGCTGCCGGTATAAGCTGCGGCGATTTCGGCGGCCAGTTCGCGGACGCGCTCGTAACGCTCGCGGTCGAAAACATCCTGGGTGTAAGCCAGGCCGGTCTGGGCAATCGCCTGAAGTTCCTGAACCCACTTCAACCAGGCCGTCGGGGATGCTGCGCCGCTCATAACACGCTTTTTTCCAGTTCGCTGCGGACGCGCGCCGTCCAGTTGCGGATGGCGTTCCAGTCCCGGTAGTCGTCGTTAAGCATACCGGGGGCCTGTGAACCGTCGTAACGCAGCGACAGCGTCCAGCGGTCGCGCAGATCAATGGCATCCAGGCGCAGCTTGCCGGCAAATATGGCAATGTCGCGCGCGCCGATTTTTTCCAGCGTATCCCGGTGGACGTAATTTTCCAGGGCGTGCTGGTAGCCGTCCGGTTCGAGGATGCGGATGCAGGTAATAAAAAAATAGAGTGGTTGTTTTGCCAGTTCGCCCTCAAAACGATCCAGAAAACGCGACATGGGCGTTAACCACATGCCGGCATGGATGGCCGACCCCAGGATATACGCATCATAACCGGCGACTGACTCCAGCGTTTCGACATTGGCGACCGTCACATCAAAATGATTTTCACCGAACATCTGCCCCATAAATTCGGCGATTTCGGCGGTCGAGCCATGAACGGTGGCATAGGCAATCAAGATTTTTTTCGTTACCGTCATTCCCTAACGTTCCTTCACAGACTTGAAGGGCGAACCTATCGTTCGCCCTCCCTCACGATTGATACGGTTTAATTGTACTCGATTTAACGGTTTAAAAAATAGAACCGTCAGCTTAAATTCAGCGCGCGCGCGATGTCATCGGCATGAGTCCGGTCATGCCCGGCCACCACCTTCAGGATTTCGGCGATTGAAAGGATACGCATCGAACCATGCCGCCCCTGTTTGTCCAGTGCGGCGTCGTCAATGGTATCCAGCCAGGCGTCGCGTTCGGCGGCGGTTTGCATCAGGGCAGCGCGGGCTTCCTCGACGGTTGTTTCGGCGCGTTTTTCGACCGAGCGCCGGTTGAAGCGTTCCAGGTCAAAATCCTCCGGGATGGTGTTTTCGCCCCTGGCAATCGCCATAATCATATTGTTGTGTCCTCGGTCGGAAACCATCAGGTGGATGAGAAGCTGGCGCGCCGTCCAGCCGGCCCCCTCGGAATAAACTTCCTCATCCCAGCGGTCGCCCACCCGGTCGAGGACGGCGTTTAAATAATGGCGCGCGTCGTTGAGTTCCTGTTTAAGTTCATTTATCCTGTCGGTCATTTTTAAATTCCTCCTCTGTGGGCGCGCCCGCCGGCGCATCCCTGCTCATCCCTCATAATTCACCACTCAATACGCATCGTCCGCCGCCTGCAAGCGCCGCAGCAGGTCGAAGTGTGGATGTTCGACCCAGCGCGCGGGGTCGTCAGCGTGGTGGGCGGCCAGCCAGACGGCGGTTTCTGCGGCGCCGGCGGCGGCCAGCAGTTCCGCGCTCCAGGCCGGATGATGTGCGTAAACCACAAACGGGCGCTGCCAGGGGCGGCGCGGGTCGCCGTCCATCCAGCGGCGCGCCAGCGCGGGCAAAAACGCCCGCACCAGCACTGCCAGGGTTTTTTGCCCGGTCGTCAGGGGGTAATGGATTTTGCCGGCGTCATGCAGCAGCGCGGCCACTGCCAGGTCACGCGGGGCCGGCCCCTGCGCCAGCACGCCGCGCAGCACGTTCAGGCTGTGGAGCTGTTCGGCGCGCCGCAGGCGGGCGAAAAGCGCCTGCTGAGGCGGCGTCAGGTATTCAGCCGCCAGAGCCATCTGAACCGGGCGGGCGAAGGCCAGCAGTTCCCCAAGCCCCTGCTGCACGCGCCGGACGGCGGAAACGTTCATAAACCCAACAAAAACTGCGTGATGGCAAAGGTCGGCTGGCTGATGAGCATCCCCAGGATGTTCAGCCCCGGCACACGCAGGAAACTGAGCAAAATGAGGCCGATCAGGATGTAGTTGGTGGTCTGGGCGTGGCGCTGCCAGGTATAGGCCAGGTCGGGCGGCAGCAGCGCCAGCACGATATGCCAGCCGTCAATGGGAAAGACGGGCAGCAGGTTAAACACAAACAGCAGCACGTTCCAGAAAACGAGCTGCCCCAGGATGAGCGCCACGACGCCTATCGGCCCCTGCACCTGGCCGAAAAAAACCGCCCGGAAAACTTCCAGCGACCCCAAACCCAGGAAACGCAGCAGAATCGCCGCCACAACCGCCAGCAGCAGGTTCGAGAGCGGCCCGGCGGCGACGGCGGCCAGGAAACCCCAGCGCGGGTTACGCATCCGGTGGGCGGCGATCGGGGCCTGGCCCAGGATGCCGAAACCGATCAGCGCGAACATCAAAAACCCGACCGGGTTGATATGCACCAGCGGGTTTAAGGTCAGGCGGCCCTGCCGCGCCGGTAGGGGGTCGCCCATCAGGTGGCCAATGTAATTGTGCGCGAATTCGTGGATGGTCATGCCGGCCAGCACGGCCAGCAGGACGGCGATTAACATCTGAACGCTGAGGTTGCCAAAAAGCAGCACGGATTGTCTCCACACTTACGAGTTTCAGAGAGTATAACATAAGTGCGCCTTCGCCTGAAGGCACGTCAACTGAGTACCTGATGAGCGTCGAAATGCAGGGCAATCGCTTCAAACTGTCATCTTGCGCTCTGTTAACCCCGTATACGGAGAAAGGGGGAGTAAGAGTCTCTTTAAGCCCCCTCCTTGAATTCGGGGAGGGGGTTTGGGGGAGGGGTCAAAAGGCAAAAGTCTGCTTACTGAGACGAAGTATCTTCAAGCGATTGCCCTGCGTCGAAATGCCATTGGCGGGGTTATAGGAAGAAGACTGTGGTATAGTATTGAACGTTGGCGCGGCGTTTGTTCGAGCGTGAGCCATGCCGGAACAAATCATGATCGGCGACCGGGTGCAGATGCGAAAAAAACACCCCTGCGGCAGCGACCAGTGGCAGGTGTATCGCGTTGGCGCGGATATTGGCTTGCGCTGCCTGGGGTGCGGGCGGCGGGTGATGCTGGCCCGCCCGCTGTTTTGGAAGCGGTTAAAAAAGATTCTCGCCAGCAGTTCAAAACGCGGAGAGGATGAGGGATGAAACGAATGCTGTTTCTGTTTTCAGATACCGGCGGCGGCCACCGGGCGGCGGCGGAGGCGATCCGGGATGCGCTTTTGCTGCGGTACGAAAACCAGGTTCGCGTCGAGATGATAGACGTGTTCCGCTCCTACACCCCGTTTCCGTTTAAGTATATGCCGGAGATGTACCCCTGGATTATCAACTACAGCAAAATCTCCTGGGGCATCAGTTACAAGCTGACCAACTCGAAAGAAAGCGCGCGGCTGCTGTCGCGCGGGATGTATGTTTCCATCGAAAAAGGGCTTAAACGCCTGTATAAAGAAAACCCGGCGGACGTGGTGGTGTGCGTGCATTCCATCCTCACGCAGCCGGCTATGCAGGCGCTCACCCGCTTTGAAAAACGCCCGCCTTTTATAACGGTCGTCACCGACCTGGTTTCGACGCATATGTTCTGGTACGACAAACGGGTAGACCGCTGCCTGGTGCCAACGCGCCCGGCCTACGAACGCGGCCTGAAAAGCGGCCTGAAGCCGGAACAGCTGCGCGTGACCGGCCTGCCGGTGCATCCGCGTTTTGCCCAGGCGCTTACGGATAAAGCCTCGGCGCGGCGCGAACTGGGATGGGACCCCGACCTGCCCGCCATTTTGATGGTTGGCGGGGGCGAAGGCATGGGGCCGCTGTATAAAACCGCCCGCGCCATCAACGATGAAAAGTTCCCCTGTCAGCTTGCGATCATCGCCGGGCGCAACAAATTGTTGAAAGATAAGCTGGAGGCCCACGAGTGGAACCAGCCGACCCACATTTACCCGTTCGTGACCAATATGCCGGTGCTGATGGCCGCCGCCGACATCCTGGTGACGAAGGCCGGCCCGGCCACCATCAGCGAAGCCTGCATCGCCGGGCTGCCGCTCATCCTCAACGACGCCATCCCCGGCCAGGAAACCGGCAACGTGGATTATGTGGTCGAAAACGGCGCCGGCGTGTTCGCGCCCAGCGTGCGCGGCGTGGTGGACGCGGTGGCAGAGTGGCTGTCGGAAGGGGCGGCGGGGCTGCGGCGGCGTTCGGATAACGCCCGCCGGTTGGGACGCCCGGATGCGGTGTGGACGATTGCCGATGAAGTGTGGCAGTACGCCCACAAGCCGCTTATCCCGACCAACCGCCGCGCGCCGGTGTTTGAACTGCCGGGGCGCGTCTGGCGTTAAGCGGCGACCTTATAAACATTTGCGCGGCGACCGAATTAATCTTGTCCGGGCGGATACGCTCCGCCCGTATTTGTTTGTTCAGACAGTTGAGAGGGTTTTAACCGGATGAAGCACAGGTATCTGATTACGTTAGTTGGGGCGCTGCTGGCGCTCATGAGCATGTCGGCGGCTTTCGCTCAGGATTTCCCCCCGGCGGCCATCCTGAATGACGAGGGCGGCCCGGCGGTTATTCGCGGCTCGGTGGTTTATACGAACCTGTTTTTCACCGCCGGGGCCGGCGAGCCGCTCATCATTCTGGAAGATCAGGCCGGTTTTGTAGACCGGGATAAATATTTTCTCATGCCCATCGAGTCGCAGGTGATCGGCCATATCACGTCCGATTTTTACACCTCGCCTTTCACTTATAATCTGTCGCTGCCCATCGTGCCGCAGGGTTCGCTGCGCGACGTAGACCAGAACGGCGAGGCCGATACCGGCGTGATGATTTTCGCCGTCGCCTACTGGGAAAACATCTGGGGCGACCCGTACCTGGAAGAACGCGATTTACAGGGCGGCGGCTGGTCTACGGCCTATGCCTCCACCCGCATCAACCAGGACCCGTCTGCCGAAGGTGAGGTGATCGGCGGTAAGTATGTGGTCTATGCGCCGGAGGATGGGCAGGGTTTCCCCGCCGGTTTTGGCGAGGACGGCAGGCTGTTCACGGCGGACGACCCGATTGTGGCGCTGCCGGCGGGTTATACCGTCGTGGATATGGACGCCGCCCCGTTCACCTTCGACCGCTCCCGCGAGGCGGTGATTGATCTGATCGAAGGGGAGGGCGCGCAGCTCGATGATTTTTCCAGTCTCGACCTGCCGGAAGCCTTCGACGCCATGATCGAGATGATGCGGAAGGAATATGCCTTCACCGAATTGAAGCGGGTGGATTGGGACGCCCTGCACGCGCAGTTCCGCCCGCGCTTCGAGCAGGCCCAGGCTTCCAACGACTCGACGGTTTATCTGCTGGCGCTGCGCGATTTTATCCGCGCCATCCCGGACGGCCACCACCAGATACCGCTGGTCGGCCCGCTGTACCAGATGTTCAGCCGGGAGGTCGCCGGCGGCCTGGGGATGGCGATCCGCGAAACCGATGATGGGCGGGTCATCACCAATTTTATCCTGCCGGACGGCCCGGCAGACCAGGCCGGAATCGATCTGGGGGCGGAAATTCTGTCCTTAAACGGCCAGCCGATTCAGAGCGCCATCCGCGAGACGATTCCCTGGTCGGCCCCTTTCAGCGCCAAACACGTCCTGCGGTTGCAGCAGCTCCGGTATGTGATTCGTTTCCCCCTCGGCACGAGCGTGGAAGTAAACTACCGCAATCCCGGCCAGAGCGAGACGCGGACTGCCCGGCTGGTGACGGTGGATGAAAACGCCAGCTTCAATTTTTCCTCGTTCAACGTGGGGCTGAGCAATACCGAACTGCCGCTGGAGTATCGCCTGCTGCCAAGCGGCTACCTGTACGTCAAAATTTACAGCTTTTTCGACAACAGCCGCCTGACGATTATGCTGTGGGAACGTATGATGCAGACCTTAAACGACCAGAGCCTGCCGGGGCTGATTATTGACATGCGCCAGAACGGCGGCGGCAGCGGTTTTCTGGCGAACCAGATGGCGGCCTATTTCTTCAACGAATCGCTGGCTATCGGCAACACGGGTACATATGATAGGGAACGCGGAGAATTTTACTTCGACCCGCGCGGGATGCGGCAGTTTTACCTGCCGCCGGAGGAACTGCGTTACGGCGGCCCGGTGGCCGTGCTGGTGGGGCCGAGCTGCGCCAGCGCGTGCGAGTTCTTCAGCTACGCGATGTCGCTTAAAGACCGCGCCGCCATCGTCGGCCAGTATCCGACTGCCGGCCTGGGCGGCAGCCAGAAGGCCTTTACCATGCCGGGCGGCCTGGTTTTGCAGTTTTCCATCGGGCGGACGATAGACGCGGACGGTAATATTATCATCGAGGGCACGGGCGTCGTGCCGACGGTGCGCGTGCCGGTTAATGAGGAAACCCTGTTCAGCCAGACGGACCCAGTTTTGGAGGCAGCGGTGAATTTCTTGGACGGCAGTTAACGCCGCTTGGGTTGTTCGTCCCGGTTTTGTGGCTCTTCACAAGAAATTCGCTTGCTACGCCGGTGTGTCTTCTGCTACGATGCGGAGTAAATCGAGCAAGCATTCAACCGGGAGGCATTTTTAGACGATGAAAGCCGTGATTCTGGCGGCGGGTAAAGCGACCCGCCTGCGTCCTGTGACGTTAACCATGCCTAAGGCGCTGGTTCCGGTCGCCAATAAAACGCTCATCGGTTACGCGATTGATGTTCTGAAGGGCGCCGGGCTGACCGACATCGGCATCGTCGTCAATGATCTGGAGTCGCCCATTCCGCAGACGCTTGGCAATGGCAGCGGCATGGGCGTGAACCTGGAATATATCGTCCAGGCGGAGCAGTTGGGGCTGGCCCATGCCGTCGGGCTGTGCCGGGATTTTGTGGGGGACGAGCCGTTCTGCGTGTTCCTGGGCGATAACATCTTCCAGGATAAAATGGAAAAGCTGTTTAACGGTTTTGTCGAGTCCGACGCCGAAACGGCCATCGCCCTGGGCGAAGTGTCCGACCCGACGCGCTACGGCATCGCGGAACTGGGCGACGACTGCATCGAGCGGGTGGTCGAAAAACCCAAAGAGCCGAGGTCGAACCTGGCGATTGCCGGGGTATATCTGTTCCGCCGTTCGATTTTTGACGCCATCGGGCGCATCAAACCGTCCTGGCGCAACGAACTGGAGATCACCGACGCCATCCAGACCTTGATTGACGATCGCTGCCGGGCGCGCCCTTACGTCCTCAAGGGCTGGTGGATTGACGCCGGTAAACCGGACGCCATTGTGCTGGCGAACCAGCTGGTGCTGGAAGACCTGCCGTATACGCCCGCGCCGGAGGATAAAGACCAGATCGTCGGCAAGTCGGAGGTTTCGCACCGCGTCCTGCTGGGCAAAAACAGCCAGGTGATTGACAGCGTGATTCGCGGCCCGGTCATCATCGGCGATAACACCATCATTCGCAACAGCTACATCGGCCCGTATACCTCGCTGGGCGATAATGTAGTGATTGAGGGCAGCGAAATCGAAGCCAGCATCGTGATGAAAAACTGCGTCATCCGCAACATTCCGGGGCGCATTGACTCCAGCCTGCTGGCGGATAATGCCCATGTGATGGCCGCTCAGCGAATGCCTGCCACGCGGCGTTTGATCCTGGCCGAAAACAGCTATGTGCAGCTTTAACCGGCGGGCGCGGCTGAACGTTCGAGACGATAAACGAGTAATGTGAGCAGCATACTATTCCGGGGTAGGGGAAAATGGCGACGGTATCCGTAGCGATTTTAGGATTGGGGCGCATCGGGGCGTCGGCGGCGCTGGCGCTTAAACGCTATAACGAAGGCAAAGACGCGCAGCACACCTTTGAAGTCACCGCCGCCGACCTGCGCGCCGGCGTGCGGGATGACGCGCAAAAAATCGGCCTGCCGAAGGTCGAACGTAATCTGTTCGACGCAGCGCGCGGGCGCGACATCGTGGTGCTGGCGCTGCCGTATGCCGACGTGCCGGCGGCCTACAAATCGCTGGCGGGGGAGTTCCGCCCCGGCGCGGTCGTGCTGGATACCTCGCCGCTTAAACAGCCGTCGCTGGCCTGGGCGAAGGAACACCTGCCGTCAGAAGTGCATATGGTGGGGATGACGCCGGTGCTGAATCCCAAGTACCTGTTCGACGGCCTGGATGACACCGCCCACGCGCAGCCGGATTTGTTCGATAAAGGCGCGATGCTGCTGACACCGAGCGTCAGCGCCGTGCGGGATGCCGTCGAACTGGCTTCGGATTTTTCGACCATCCTGGGCGCGACGCCGTTTTTTGTAGACCCCGCCGAACATGACAGCCTGATGGCGCTGACCGAAGGGCTGCCGGAACTGCTGGGCGTGGCCGCTTTTTACATGGCGTCCCGGCGCGATGGCTGGAATGACGCCCAACGGCTGACCAACCCGGCTTTTGGACGCCTGACGCGCGCGCTGTTTGATACCCACCCGGACGACCTGCGCGACGGCTGGCTGAACAACCGCGAAAATCTGCTGCGCCACCTGGATGCGCTGCTGGAAAACCTGCGGCTGTTCCGGGGCATCCTGGCGCAAAACGACCGGGACGCCCTGACCGGCGCGCTGTTTGAAGCCTCCGAAGCCTACAGCGCCTGGGTCAACCGCCGCCATAAGGCCCGCTGGGATGAAGAATCGTCGCAGGAGAAGCCGCCTTCGATGGGTATTTCGATGATGACCAGCCTGATGGGCGGCTTCCTGACCAGACGGCTGCAAGGCCGCGACAACGGCGAGGAAAAAACATAACGCAGCGGCACAAAGTCGCAGAGACGCACAACAGAGGATTTATCTTGATCGCTAGTCCCCACCCCTTGCCCCCTCCCCAAATTTTGGAGAGGGGGTCAAAACGGAGCATAACAGGTCGCTGAAGTCCCTTCTTTGAATCCTGGAGAGTTGGAGAGGAATCAAAACAGGCCATAACAGGTTTTTAAGTCCCCTCTCCATGCAATGGGGAGGGGATTTAGGGGTGGGGATGGCTCGGCGCAGAACTCGCAATTACAGTCTGTTTTTATTTATACGGCGGCGCGCTGCCGGGACAGCAGCCAGACCACCATGCCCCACAGCAGCACCATGCCGAAAAACGGCAGCGCCAGCGCGGGCGCGGGTAATGTATTATCTGATGGGGGTTGTAAATAACCCAGGATGATCGGCATATGCAGGTTGATGAGCAGCGCCGAAACCAGGCTGAGCAGTTTGAGGCGCGTGCGCTGGCGGGGAGAAAGCCCGTGCCGCTCGTAGAACAGCACGACGTAGACCAGCAGCGCGGAGAGCATCCCGTGAACGCCCAGCGTCGAACCGGCCAGCAGCGCCACCAGCAGCACCGCCGCGTATTCCAGGTCGAATTTTTCGGCGGGCGTTCGGGACAGGGCAGTGGTCGGGCGCGAGATGAGATACAAAGTCACCCCGCCCAAACCGAACAGCAGCCCAAAGCGCGTCAGCGTCACCAGCGCCGGGCTGACCAGCAGCGGGATGATCTGCGGCGATTCTGAAAACATCTTCTGCGCAAAACCCAGGATAGCATTGTTGGAGTGGTTCAGCACCGGCTGGCCGTCCGCCGTCAGGTTTGGCAGCACGTTCAGTATGTAATAGACGAAAGCATCCACGCCGGAGACGGCCATCTGGAAGATAATCGCCAGCAGCGTAGTGACCGCCGCGCCGAAAACCACCCGCCATTCCCGCTTCCACAGGAAGTACAGCACCAACAGCCCCGGATAAAACTTCGTCCACACCGCCAGCGCCAACAGGACTCCGGCCAGGCGCGGCCTGCCGGTTCGATAAGCCGCCCAGGCGCCGACGGTGGCTGCCAGCAGCACGATGGTGATCTGCCCCAGCCACAGCGACATCAGCGCCGGCGCGAACAGCGGCGTGACCACCCAGAGGATCATCCGGTGATGGCGGCGGGTGATGAAGCGGCTGAGCAATGCCAGCGTCCCGGCCAGCAGTACGACGTTGAGCGCGAACCACAGCCGCGCCGATGTTCCCTCATCCCGCGCGACCGCCACCAGCGGCGCCATAAGCTGGATTTGCAGCGGCGGGCCGACGTAATCGCTGCTTTGCAGGTCGGCGTACAGCGGCCTGCCGTCCAGGATGCGCTGAATGCCCCGGTAGTAATAACCAAAATCGCCCGCGCCGTTGGGGTGTGTGGTGTAAATGAGCAGCGCCAGCGCCAGGAAAATCAGCCACAGCAGGCCGATCAGCACCCAGGGCAGGTAACTACGTGGATTTTTCATACGTCCCCCGGCGCGGATTTGTCGCCCATTTGCAGCAGCGTGCGCGCGGTCAGCGACTCGACGCCGTAATAACGGGCGGCGCAGACGTTCATGCCTTTTTCTGCATCCGGGCCGAGCGGTTCTAACCCGGCGCGGATAGCCAGGTCTACCTGAAGCATGGTGGTGACGATGTGTTTTTCGCCGCCGGCGGCATCGGCGCGGATGGCCTGGTCGCGGCTGTCCCATTCGGCGGCGAAGGTGCGGTAGTCCGGCAGTCCGGCCAGGATTTGCCCGGCTGCCAGCACTGGACCGGCGACCAGCAGGCCGGCAATCACGACGCCGGTGGCGAGCAGCGCGCGCGGTTTGACGACCGGCTGCCGCCGGCGCGCGCCCAGCCCCATCACACTGCCCCAGAACACCGCCGCGCTCACCAGCGCCAGCTGCGGCATGATATATACGCGCGCCGCCGGGGCAACCGACATGCTGTAAATCGGCGGGGCCAGGCAGGCGGCGATCAGGATAAAGGTGATGGCTGCCGACAGCGCCAGCAGCCGACGGACGGCACGCGGCGACAGGCGCAGGCGCGTATCCAGCGGGTGCAGCCGGTAAAACAGCAGCATCGGCAGCAGCGCCGAAACGATTATCGCCACCGGCGAAAAAAGCCCCGCGGCGGTGGCGGCATATGAAAGAGTGATGTACAGGGTGCGCCAGGCGACCACCGGCAGCGGCAGCGGGTCAGGGAATTGGGCGCGGCGGTTGGCGTTGCCCGGCGCGGCCAGGATGATGAACATGGCCGCCAGCGAGCAAACCAGCCCGACCGCCAGCAGCGCCAGCGCCGGGCGTTTGATCGTGGATGGGGCGAACAGCAGAAAACCTACAAAGGCCAGCCCCAGGATGGCGATCTGGAAAGCGACGTACACTTCCGACAGGCCGCCGGCAACGAACGTCACGACGGCGAAAACCACCGGCGCGGCGGGGGATATTCGGTCAGGGGAGCGGCGCAGCGTATAAACGAAATATCCAATCAGGAAGGAGAGAGCGATCAGCGGGATGGTGTAGGGGATGACCGCACCCATCCAGTACAACGACTGGATGCGGCTGGGCGTGCCGTCGAAAACGGCGAAAACCACCAGCGCGCCCAGCGCCAGCGCCATAAAACGCGGCTGCGGCAGCCGGAAAACCAGCAAAATCTGGTAAATCGCCCAGGCCGCCGCCGCCGTCCAGGTCACCAGCACCAGCGCCGGCAGCGCCGCCGCCAGCCCCGGCCCCATGTAAGCGGCAGCGCCCTTTGCCAGCCAGTTGGTGAATTGCCCCGCCCAGTTGTTGTACCACCACAGCGCCGAACCGATCACGCCGTCCGACAGCGCCCGCCAGGCCGTGCAGTAATCGTCGGCCATGTAACGGCTGTACAGCCCGGCATAGGCCATCGCCAGCAGCGGCAGCAGCAGGCCAGCCAGCAGCAGCGTCGGCAGCGCTTTTCGCGCGGTGTTTTCCATAACGATTGCCCCATGTGTTCTGTCGTTTATCCACACTCCATCCTACACCAATCCCCTGGCGGCGAAACGTAAAAGAACACGCTCATCAACTCCTAAGCGCGCTTTTATCTCGATTTCATGGCTTTTTCAGCCATGAATCCTACATTGAGAAACGGTAAGCGTGTGACGATTTCTCTCTCGTATATCCACGCTTTGTTCTGGGAGGAGTAAACATGCACAAGAGAAGTGTGATCTATGTGTTTGTCGCGCTGCTGGCGCTGGCGGCGCTTTCGGCTGTGGGGCTGGCCGCCGCGCAGGATGAAAACGCCGCGCCGCCTTACCTGGGTATCTTGGTGGATGAAGCCCCGGACGGCGGCGTTCTGGTGCGGGAGGTCGCGCCGGGCGGCCCCGGTGAAGAGGCCGGGCTTAAGTCGGGCGACATCCTGAAGGCTATCAACGACGAAGCGGTGTCACAGGATAACATTCGTAACGTGCTGGCGGCTTTCGCCGTTGGCGATGTCGTCACGCTCTCGGTCGAGCGCGGCGGCGAGACGCTGACGCTGGAAGCGACCCTGGCCGCCCGCCCGGAACAGCCGTCGCTGCCGCGTTCCGGCGATTTCCGCATGTCAGAACAGGCCATGCTGCTGGGCCTGTGGCTGGAAACGACCGATGACGGCGTGGTGGTGCGCCAGGTGATGGCCGGTTCGCCCGCCGAAACCGCCGGGTTAAAGGACGGGGACATCATCACCAAAATCGGCGATACCGAGGTTAAACAACTGCGCGACATCCTCGAAGCCGCTCGCAGCCTGAAGGCCGGCGATACGCTGGCAGTTGAAGTGAACCGGGACGGCGAGACGATCACGCTGGAAGTTGAACCCGCCCAGTTCGGGTTTTCGGGGCGGCTGCCGCGCCTGGAAATGCCCTTCAACTTCGACATGATGGCGGGCAGCGCGCGCCTGGGGGTGACGTTTGTTATGCTGGATGAACAGACCGCCCAGGAACGCGGCCTCGACCTGACCGAAGGCGCATTGATTACCGAAGTTGCTGAGGACTCGCCGGCGCAGGCCGCCGGGCTGCTGGTGGATGACATCATCACCGCCGTAAACGGCGACGTTGTGGATGCCGAACACACCCTGCGCGACCGCCTGCTGGCCTACGAGCCGGGCGATACCGTCACGCTTTCGGTGCAGCGCGGCGGCGAACTGCTGGAACTGGACGCCACGCTGGACGAGATGGGTGTGAACTTTGGCTCGATGATGATGCCGGGCGGTTTTCACTTCTTCGGCCCTGATGGTTTTGACTTTAACTTCGGGGACGGTCAGCCGGGCTTTTTCTTCGGGCCGCGCGGCTTTATGTTTCCGAACATTCCTCAAGCGCCGTCTGTAGAACCGGCGCAGCCGAACCTCTAAACACCCGTTCAATCCCTTCGTTTGTTATGACCGACCCGGCCCCCGCGCCGGGCCGGTTTTTTTGCGGTGGCAGGATGATTGTTAATCTGTTAGAATTAAGTGTTGTTTAAGTGTTAAAATATCGCCCTTTTGGAAGATGGTCATGACCTGAATGATGTCACTGCGTGAACTCCCCGATCTGGAATTAACCCTGGGCGAACTGGTTCTCGACCTGCTGCGCTCCCCCTACGAGTACCCCGAACTGGTTTTGAGCGCGCCCGTGGATGCGCGCGGCGAAGTTTCCTCTAATGCCGTCCGCGTTACGCAGCATTATACGACCGCCCTGCTGGCCTATGGATTTTCGGCAGACCAGGATGAACTGCGGGCGGCCTCGGAGTGGTTCGCCACCCCGTTCCCTAACGAGAATCATCGCCGTATAGACGCGGTAGAGATGAACCGCCTGGAGGCGCTGCTCAGCCTCAATCCCCGGCACGTTTACGTGATGCCGCGCCTGGAACAGCTCATCCAGCAGCGCACGCCCACCCACTATTTTGATATCCA
Source organism: Chloroflexota bacterium (assembly GCA_014338005.1). Lineage (GTDB taxonomy): Bacteria > Chloroflexota > Anaerolineae > Aggregatilineales > Phototrophicaceae > CFX2. Next base: position 30,912 of record QUBZ01000041.1, read on the forward strand.
GTCCAGCGACCTGACGTTTGATACGCTGTGGGCCATTAAAGTGATGGCCCAGGCGCGCGAGGTGGGCATCCTCAACGGCCTGATGAGCGAGGATGACCTGCGTAGGTGGTCGAACCGCATGGTGCAGGACATTCGCCGGGATAAAGACCTGGCGCTGGCGCTGCGCCTGCGTTACGAACTGCTGGGCAAGCTGACGCCCAGCCAGCAGCGCACACATCTGCATAACCTGCTGGTGATCGCCGACCAGAGCGGCGGCCTGTGGGGCTTAAGCCAGGATATGTTCAGCCTCGGCCAGTCCTTCCAGCAGCAGCAGCTCTCGCCGGATTTGATCGCTGACTACCGCGACATCTTCCGCGAGATGGTGCTGAGTACCTGCTATGTAATCGAAAACCTGATGCCGCTGCTGCCGGCGTATCCCGAATTGGAGCCGGCGCTGTCGCGGGCGATGGAGCTGTGGTGGGGAATTTTTCATGGCCCGAACGCGGTGGAGACGCTGCGAACTCTGTTCCCAGACCCCTACGACTACCTGCTGATCGCAGCGCGCACGCTGGTTTCGCTGCGCGCTTACCTGGGCCAGCCGTTGATTCGCTGGGGCGCGGCTTACATTCACCGCAAGATGGCGATCCAGCAGGTGCGCCAGGTGGAGCCTGCCGACACGGTGAACATCAAAAAGGCGCTCAAAGAGTGGATTCAGTTCGACCTGGAAAAACCGCCGGAGCAGCTTCGCCTGGGCATGTCGGACTCAAACGTCGTCCGCATCCGCCCGCGTATCTGCAACCCCATGCAGCCGGAAGACGACTCGTTCCGCCTGCACATCCCTAATGCCGATTCGCTGGTGATTAAATACGGCCCGATTGAGGAGATTAAACGGGAGAGCGAACACTACGAACGGCTGCCGCTGGCGATCAAGGAATATTTCGTCAACATTCCACAGCAGCCCACCTATGTAGACGAGCGCCAGCGCCGCGCTTACGTCATCATGGCCGACCTGGGCCGCTACCGGACGCTGTACGAGGCGCTGCAAAAAGTGCCGCAGATTCACGGCCTGCTGGTGGATGAACTCGGCTCGTTCCTGCTGCGGATTCATCAGGGCGATGGCCGCCACCGCCGCTACGTGCAGGAAGGGCTGCTGATGCAGCTTTACCTGCTGCCGATGCAGCTGCATATTCGGAACATTTTTGGTTATATACTGGAAAATAAACTGCTGGAGAACACGGATAAACAGAAATACGCGCCGGGGCTGCAGCGCGCGCTGTTGGAAAAAATCGGGCATCTGGTGCGCCGCCAGCTTGACCTGGAAGCCTTCCCGGTTGCCTGTATGCACGGTGATTTGCACACTCGTAATATCATGGTGCGCCGCCTGAAACAGCGGGAAAATCTCGACCGGCAGGATGAGCTGGATTTTAAGCTGATTGACCTGGAGAAGTTTCGGCGTAACGGCGACGCGGCGCTGGACATCGGGGAACTGCTGGTAGACCTGGAACTGCTGCGCGCGCCCCGGAATATCGCCGCCGACCGCGATCCGATTTTTTCGCTGATGAAGGCACTTGAGGACACTTATGCGGCCTTCGCCGCCGACCGCGAAGATGCAACCTTCCCCATCCGCGTGCAGTTGGCGCAGGCGCGTTCGTTGATTCGCATCGCCAAAGGGCGCACCAAACAGGGGGAGGTCGCGCTGCGCGAAAGCCGGAAAGGCCCGGCCATCCGTATCGCCTTCGAGGCCTTAAACGATGCCGGCCAGGCGCTGGAATATCTGAAGCAGGTGGTGGAGACACTGGGTTAGCCCAGGTATTCGGTGCCGTGACGCCGCCTGGGGGAGACGGGGTTGGTCATGGCTATTAATTTTAACTCGAATGAGTTTAAACGAACGCTCGTTAATCTGGCGATGAACGTGCTGCGCGCGCCGGAGGAATTTTCGTCGTTCATCCTGACCGAACCGGACATCCAGGGCGAAGTTAATGCCGAAGCCATGCGGGTGAGCCTGTATTACGCGATGGCGCTGCTGGCTTACGGCTTCACGCCGGAGGACACCGCCCTTAAAGAATCGGCCCGCTGGTTTGCCACGCCTTTTCCCACCGCCCAGCGCAACCAGGTAGACGCGGCAGAAATGTGCCGCTTGGAAGGCACACTGCTGCTGCGCCCGTTCGACCCTTCGGCGCAGGGGCGGCTGAAGCAGCTTGTCAAACAGCGCACGCCGGATGGCCGCCGGTTCGAGATTCAGGACCCGCCCTCGCAGTACGATCTGCTGTGGGCGCTTAAGCTGCTGAACCTGGCGCACAAACAAAAAGTGCTGGAACCCAGCCTGATCGCCCCGGATGAACTGCGCGAAATGCTGGATAACGCTATGCTGTCGGACTCGCTGCCGGACAAAGACCTGGCGCTGGCGCTGCGCCTGCGGTTCGAACTGTTCGGCGGGCTGCTGCCGGAGCAGGAGCAAAAATTTTTGCGCGGGCGGCTGATTAACAATGCCCAACGCAACGGCCTGTGGGACCTGACCCACGACAATACCTGGCTGGCCGAACGAATGCGCCACCACGATTTATCGCTGATGGACATCCAGCAGCACTACCGCGCCTTCTGGAAAGTGATTCAAAGCGCCTGTACGGTGATCGAAAACCTGTCGGTTTTGATGCCTACCTACGGCGTGGAACTGCAACAGGTGCTGCTGCCGGCGATTGACCTGTGGTGGAGCGCCTTTAACGCCGACCAGTCCGACGACGCCGCCGGCGAACTGCGGACGATTTTCTCCGGCAGGACGGAAGATTATTTGATGTCCCTGTCGCTGACGTTAATCGCGCTGCGGGCCTTCCTGGACGAACCGCTCATTCACCGCGCGGCTTCGTATGTGCATACCCAGATACTCGACCATCCCGGCGATCGGTCGTCGTCGTCGGAAAAAGAGATGCTCAAAAAGGCGCTGCGCGACTTTTTACAGGTTGAATTTGAGCAGGAGCCGGAAAAACTGAATCTCGGCCTTTCCGGGGCGGTTGTGCTGCGCGTGCATCCGGTCGTCCGCAGCCCGCTGTACAGCGAGGAGACGATTTTTAACAAACCGCTGGTGATTAAATACGGGCCGGCGGATGAAATCCGGCTCGAACATGAAAACTACAAAAAACTGCCGGACGTGATTCGGGGTTATTTTGTGAACATCCCGCGCGAAATGTACCCCGACCCGACGCAGCAGCGGGCGTATGTCATCATGCCCGATCTGTACCAGTTCAAAACACTGTATGAGAGCCTGTCCATCCTGCCGCGCATTTACCCGGCGTTGATGCAGCGTTTAAGCGCGTTTTTAATCAACATGCACCGGGCCAATTCGTACAACCCCGTTCGCGCCCCGCGCGGCATCCTGTATGACCTGTATCTGCTGCCGATGCAGCAGCACGTCGCGCTGATTTTTAACTTCCTCAACAACGAAAAACTGCTGGTTGAAGAGCATGACCGGCAGCACGCCAACATGCTCCAGCAAAAGCTGGTCGAGCAGCTTGCCGATCTGACCCGTTACCAGATGCAGATTGAGGGGTTTCCGCGCGCGTATATGCACGGCGACCTGCACACCCGCAATATCATGATTCGCCACAACGCCCCCCATGCCAACGGCGAGGTCGAAGTGGCTATCAAACTGATTGACCTGGAAAAAGTGCGCGCCGACGGCGACGCGGCGCTTGACCTGGGGCAGCTTTTGGTGGACGTGGACCTGCTGCTGGGCGACCCGCGCCGTTTGAACGATTACCACAGGCCGCTGGTTGAGATCATCCAGCAGGTGGTGGCGGCCTACCAGGAGTTTGCCCGCGAACGGCGGGATGCACAGTTCACCAGGCGCGTTTATCTGGCGCGCGCGCGCGCTTATGTCCGGGTGGCGAAGGGCAAAACGCGCCAGATCGAGCAGCACTTGCGGAACGGGCGGCCTGGGCTGGCGCTGGACGTAACGCGCGAGATGCTTTCGCACGGCCAGCAGGCCGCCAAACACCTGCAAACTGTGTTAAAGGCCTTAAAGCAGACTGTTTCTTGATGCACCCAAAACCCGGATTGGGTGTTAAATATAAAGGCGAGCAGACCGCCACCTGAACGCAGGGTTGAAGCCCTGCTGCCCGGTGACTATAATCGCCCGTCGGTTGTTTGCCGGCATTGAGAAAGAACATATCATCATGAGCATCAAACAAACGCTGCTAGACCGCCTGAATAACCGGACGGCTCGAATTGGCGTGGTCGGGATGGGTTACGTGGGACTGCCGCTGGCGGTCGAGTTTGCCGAAGCCGGGTTTTCCGTCATCGGCGTGGATGTGTCCGCCGCGAAGGTGGATGCCCTGAACCGGGGCGAGAGTTACATCCTGGACATCCCAACCGAACGCCTGAAGCCCCTGGTAGAAAGCGGTCGGCTGTGCGCGTCCACCGATTACGGCGATTTGCGCCAGGCGGACACGGTGAGCATCTGCGTGCCGACCCCACTGCGTAAAACCAAAGACCCGGATATGTCCTACGTCATCGAGGCGACCGAGGCGGTGGCGGAAATCTGCCATGAAGGGATGCTGGTGGCCCTGGAAAGCACGACCTATCCCGGCACGACCGAAGAAATCATCGTGCCGCGCCTGGTCAACAACGGCTTTCGGGTGGGGGAAAACGTGTTTGTGGCTTTTTCGCCGGAGCGGGTAGACCCCAGCAACCCGCACTACGGCGTGCGGAATACGCCGAAGGTGGTGGGCGGTGTGACGCCCCACTGCACCGATGTGGCCGTCGCGCTGTACCGGACGGCAGTTGACGAGGTGATTCCGGTGTCGTCGCCCACCGCCGCCGAGATGGTCAAACTGCTGGAAAACACCTTCCGGGCGGTGAATATCGGCCTGGTGAACGAAATGGCGGTGATGTGCGACAAGCTGGGCATTGACGTATGGGAAGTGATTCGCGGCGCGTCCAGCAAACCGTTCGGTTTTATGCCGTTTTATCCGGGGCCGGGGCTGGGCGGCCACTGCATCCCCATTGACCCGCATTACCTGAGCTGGAAGCTGAAAGCCCTGAACTACAACGCCCGTTTTATCGAACTCGCCAGCGAGATCAATACTTCGATGCCGGTTTATGTGGTGAACAAGGTCATGCTGGCGCTGAATGACGACGGTAAAGCCGTCCGGGGGGCCAGGGTGGTGGTGCTGGGTGTGGCCTACAAACGCGATGTCAACGACGTGCGCGAAAGCCCGGCGCTGGATGTCATCAGCCTGCTGCGAGAGCGGGGCGCGCAGGTGGTCTACCACGACCCGTATATCGAACAAATCCGGTTGGAGGAAGATCAGATGATGCGCGGCGTCGAATACAGCGGCGAACTGCTGGAAAGCGCCGACTGCGTGGTGATCGTCACCGACCACAGCCTGTACGACTGGCAGCACGTGGTAGACCATACCCGGCTGGTCGTGGATACGCGCCACGCCACTTACCCGCGCCAGGGGCGGGCGCGCGTCGTTTCGTTGTAACGGGGAGCAAGTATCATGGAACTGCCCTTTCACCTGCGCGCGCTGCCGCCGGAAGCCCTGGATGTGCTGCGCTTCTTCGGCGGCCTGGACGAACCCCTGGCGCACGCTTCGATCATCATGGAGGAAGTGGGGCTAAGCGAACGCGCCTTCGGTAAGGTCGTGCGGCGGCTGGTGACAAAAGGGTATCTCCAGATGGGGGGCGACCAGATTTATCGGCTGACGGACTTCGGCCAGACGGCGCTGGAAGAACTTTCTGATTATGACGAAACCGCCCCGCAGGAAGAATCCTTCAACGACGCGGAATTGATGACTGCGGAGCAGCAGATGGTGCGGCGGCTGGTGGTCGCGCTGCCGCGCTGCCTGGCGGTGGGGTCGTCCAGCAGCGTCCAGGTGTGGTTTGACCGGGCGGCGGTGGACGTTCCGCCGGTCGAAC
>QUBZ01000182.1 GCA_014338005.1 Chloroflexota bacterium
ACCTGGCTGCGCGTGAACGAAACCGCCCGCCGCCCGATCAGCCGCAGGGCCAGCAGATGCAAAAATTCGTGCGGGGGGCCAAAAACCCGGACGAGGATATTCACGGCGCGTCGTTAATAATCGGGTTTAAACGGCAGCGCCTCGATGGCTGCCGCTGCGCCGCAGTCTTTGGCGGTGATTTTGTTTCCGGCGTCGTGAGTGGTGAAACTGACGGTCACTTTCTTCCAGCCGATGGTGATGTCCGGGTGATGATCTAACCCTTCGGCCAGCGTGCCAACGGCGGACGCAAAAGCCAGCCCGGCCATATACGAGGGCAGTTTATACGTTTTGACGATTTTATCGCCGTCTCGCCGCCAGCCAGGCAGCGCCGCTAATCGCTCAATGATTTCGCCGTCAGTGAGTGGAATGCTCGCCATCTGTCACACCTCAAAATCTGGCTTATATCCGGCCTGAATAGCCCGACCGCGCGGCACTGCCCGGTTTATAACTTTCCCCGATTCAGTTGCAGCCATTGGAGGCCGATGATCGTCTTGGCATCCACGATTTTGCCGCTGGCGATCATCCCCAACGCCTCGGCAAATTTAACGGTCAGGACGCGAATATCCTCCCCCTCGCTGATGATACCGCCGCCCTCAGCCGTTTTATCCTTCGGCGACGCCTGAGTGTAATACAGGTGAATGCGTTCCGACGTGCCGCCCGGACTGACGTAAAACGTGCAGACGTGGCGCAGCGCCCGCGTGGTATAGCCGATTTCTTCCATAATCTCGCGCCGGAGGGTGACGGTAGGATCGCGGTTTTCGCTTTTTTCAATCGTGCCGGCAGGGATTTCGAGTATCCAGCCGGGGCCTTTTTCGTAGGTTGGGTAGCGGAACTGCTCGGTAAGGATGACCGAATCGGTGGCCGGGTCGTACATGACGACGGCTGCGCTGTCGCCGCGTTCGAGATTCAGGCGGATCAGCTCGTCGCTCATTTCGCCGTTATACAGCTCATGGCGGAAACGAACTTCCTCTACCTTAAAGAAGAACTTTTTATAAGCGATAACCTTTTCGATAATCTCAACGCGCCTCGACATAACACCCTTCCTAATCGGCGACACCCACGATACTTTGAACTATACCATCATTACGACCTATCCGGCCAAAAGTCGCGTTAGAAAAAGCAAATAGGTACTATAATCCTGTATACAGGAATCGCTGAATATTTAGAGAGGAATAGAATGTCGCGGGAAACCCGAATTTTCATCAGCTACAAAACCGGCGAAGACGACGGCCTGAACTTCATCGCCAACACTATCCGTCAGTTTTTGGAAAAACCGGCGCCGCCTGACAAACCCAAGCCGGTCTACAAAGTTTTTATGGATGTGACCAGCCTGAAAGCTGGCGAACCCTGGAGCCGGCAGATTTATGACGAAATCCCCCAGAGCGATATTCTGCTGCTGCTCATCACCGGCAAAACCGCCGAATCGGAGTGGGTGAACCGGGAAGTGGATTATGCGAAGGGGGCGCGGGTGACGATTCTGCCCGTGTTGACCCGCCGCGATTTTGACATTAAAGCGGCGCTGGAACGCTTCGATCTTCAAACGCTGCAATACGTTAAACTGCTGAACGGCACCGAAGCAGAACTGGAAGATTTAGTGAATGCTATCGAGGAACTAAAAAATAAAACTCGCCAAACACAAAAAGAGTGGTTGGATAAACTGGTTGCCGGGCGGCGCGGCAAGCCCCACGAGCCGAACCAGGAATACGCCGTTTATACTTACAAAGCCGAGGCGGACGGTAAAAAACCCAGAGAATTTCGCATCTATCTGGCCGCCGGAAATATGTTCGACATGAAAGATATTGATGTGTACGTCAACACTGAAAACGACTACATGCAGATGGCGCGGGTGTTCGACTCGACTAAAACGATTTCGGCGCTCATCCGTTATTACGGCTCGTACCTAGATGATGCCGGGCGTATTTTGCAGGACACCGTTCAGGATGAACTCGACCTGATAATTGACAAAAATCCCGAATTTAAAACGCGGCCCGTTGGCCTGGGGACGGTCATCGCCACCAGCGCCGGGCATCCGAAAAGCGCGATGCGTACAGAGCGTAAAGCGCGCTACGTCTTCCACGCGGCGACCGTTTCGGTGGTCGGTGAAGGCCCCGACAAATACATGGACTGTGTGTTAAACGAGGCCAGCATCAAACGGTGTGTCCGCAAGACGCTGCAGCAGGTGATAGTTGTCAACCGGGCCAAAGGCGTCACCGCACCAGAAGGTACGCCGGAGCATGAGGAGCAGCAAAAAGCGGCTGCCAAGTATAAGCCGCTCGAAAGCCTGATTCTGCCGATTTTCGGCGCGGGACACGGCGGACGCCCGTCCGAGGAGATCATCCCCGGCCTGGTGAAAGGCGTTAAGGAATTTTTGGTAGATTATGCTCACGACCCGGACTTCACGCTGGAGCGTATTTACATGTCGGCCTTCCTGGCCGAAGACGTGGCCTTCATGAAAGCCGCGCTGGACAATAACTTCACGCCGCCGGAAAAACCCGCCGGGAACTAAACCACTGCCTCCGGCGTCCTGTTGAGTAGAAACCCGAATGGTCTTTCCAAAACACGATCAGGACACCGGAGGTTATCATGAAACGCCTGCTGTATCTGTTACCGCTTTTGTTATTCGTTTTTGTTTTGCCGGCTGCCGGGCAGGATGTCCCCTGCCCGATAGCGCCGCCCTGCACGGTCGCGCCCTGCCCGACTGTGCCGCCCTGCCCCACCCCGCCCATACGACGCGGCGTGTTCACCAATCCCGAATGGCTGAAGGTGAACTATCACCGGGTTAATATCACGGTGGAGAACCAGATCGCCACCGCCGACGTGGACATCCAGTTCACCAACGAAGGCGACGGCCTGGCGGAAGGCACGTTCATCTTCCCGCTGCCGCAGGGCGCGGCGGTAGATAAGCTGGTGATGTTCATCAACGGCCTGGAGATCGAGGCGAAAATCCTGCCGGCAGACCAGGCGCGCGGCATCTACAACGAGATTGTTCGCCAGTACCGCGACCCGGCGCTGCTGGAATACGTCGGCAGCAGCGCCATCCAGGCCAGCGTGTTCCCCATCCCGCCGGGCGAATCGCGCCGGGTGCAGATTCGCTACTCGCACATCCTGGAGGTGGATAACGGCCTGGTACATGTGGTGTATCCGCTGAAGGTGACGAACCTGCTGACGCCGCGCCCGGTCGAGGCGTTGAGCGTGGCCGTGACGGTGCGCGGCAGCGACCCGATCAGCAGCATTTATTCGCCCAGCCACCCGATTTCGATCACCCGCGACAGCGATGACCGGGGCTTCCGCGCCGGTTACGAGTCCGGTTTTAACGTGCCGCAGGATGATTTTAGCCTGTACTACGGCATCGCCAGCGAAACCATCAATGTCAACCTGCTGACTTACCGCGAAAGCGCGAACGAGGACGGCTTTTTTATGCTGCTGGTGCAGCCGCCGCTGCGTCAGGCGCAGGACGCGGTTATCGCTAAAGACGTGATTATCGTCCTCGACCAGTCCGGCAGCATGGACGGCGACAAATGGGACCAGGGGCGCAGCGCAGCGGAATACGTGCTGCGGCATCTCAACCCCTCCGACCGCTTCAACCTGGTGTTATTCAGCACCGGCTGGCGGGTGTACAGCAGCCGGCTGGAAAGTCCGGCGCAGGCCGAAGGCGCGGTTGACTGGATTCGCAGCCAGGATGCGCTGGGCGGTACGGACATCAACGGCGCGCTGACGGCGGCGCTGGGCATGGCGGAGGCCGAACGCCCGACCACGCTGATTTTCATCACCGACGGCCTAGCAACCGAAGGCGTAACCGACACGGCGGCCATCCTCGCCAACCTGCAAACCGCTGCCCGGTCGAACGTTCGTATCTTCACCTTCGGCGTGGGCGATGACGTGGATACCTTCCTGCTGGACTCGATTGTGCGCGATTTTCGCGGCGCGGGGTCTTACGTGCGCCCGACCGAACGCATTGATGAAGAAGTCGCCAGCCTGTACGCCAAAATCAGCGCGCCGGTGCTGACGGATATTTCGCTGGACTTCGGCGGTCTGCTGGTGCAGGATGTGTACCCGGCGGGGACGCTGCCCGACCTGTTTGCCGGAACGCAGCTTACCATCGTGGGGCGCTATCGCGGCGAGGCACAGGACATCAGTGTGCGGCTGAGCGGCAAGGTCGGCGGCAGCACACAGAGCTTTACCTACAGCAGCCTGGACTTTCCGGGGCGCGCCGGCGGCGAGCCGTTCATCGCGCGGCTGTGGGCCACCCGGCGCATCGGCGACCTGCTGAATACCATCCGGCTGAGGGGCGAAAACGCCGAACTGGTGGACAGCATCGTGCGTTTGAGCGTGCGCTACGGCATCATCACCCCCTATACGAGCTTCCTGATCGAAGAGGATGACATCCTTTCGGCGCAGGGGCGCGAACGCGCCACGCTGGACCTGAGTGAAGGCGCGAAGGCGCTGTCGCTGGAAGCTTCTGGGGCGCGGGCGGTCGGCGCGGCAGATGCGTTCGCCGGCCTGTCCGCTGCTGAAGCGCCGGCGCCTGCCGCCGTCCCCTTCGCGCTGACGGCCACCCCCGCCGGCACGATGGCCGCGCCGGGGCAGGCCGAAC
>QUBZ01000042.1 GCA_014338005.1 Chloroflexota bacterium
GTGGTGCTGGGGGCGTTCCTGGCCGCCGGTTTCCTGTACCTGCTGCTGTCGCTGCTCATCTGGTTGGTAGGGCGCTTTTTCCCGTCGCTGGGGCTGGTAGACCTCAAACTCTCGCTGCGGCAGATGTTGGCCGGGCGGGGGCGGGCGGCCATCACCCTGCTGGCGCTGGTGGTGGGCGTCTTTTCGCTCAGCCTCATCACGCTGTTCGCGGACTCGATCAGCGGCCTGCTGGAATTCGCGCTTGCCGAAAGCGCCGGCGGCAACGTGATCGTCACCGTTTCGTCGCCGCAGCAGCTTAAACAGGTGGAGGACATCCTGGCCGGGATGGAAGGTGTCAGCAGTTATAAAGTGACTAAAAATTACAACCTGGAACTGGTGGCGCTGGAAGAACCTGACCCGGCCAACCCCGGCCAGTATACGCGCGTGACGCCGGAAGAACTGGGGCAGCGGTTGGAGCAGAATATCGCCACCGCATCGAGGGGCGTCGCCATCGGCATGAGCAGCGAACAGATGCGTCAGATCAACTGGCTGGAAATCCTCCAAAACGAACTGAGCAGCATCGGCGTGCGTCCGGTTGACCAGCTTGGCGAGGTCGAGATGGCCGCCGGGCGGCAGCTGAGCGCCGCCGACGAAGGCCAGCCGGTGATGGTCGTCTCCATGACCGAGCGGGTGCAGGCCGCCGGGATAGATGCCGGCGACCGCCTGGTGTTCGCTTTCCCGGAAGGCCGGAGTCCACTCGGAGCCGGCAGCGGCGAAACGCCGCAGACTATCACCCTTGAGATCGTGGGCGCGGCGCGGCGGCCAAACGTCACCATGTCCACCGGCGCGGACAGCCCCAATTATACGCTGGAGTCGGCCTTCCCGGCGGACAGGCCGCCCACCGGCCTGATGCTGGGGGTGGACATCGCCGAAGCCAACATCCCGGAACTGCGGCAGGCATTGGCGGCGCTGCCCGGCACGTTCGCCCTGGAAACGGCTTTCATCAACCGGCTGCTGACCAGCCTGCTCGGCACATTCACGGCTTTCCCGACGATGGTGGCCGCGCTCGGCCTGATCGTTGGCGGCGTGGTGATCGCTAATTCGGTGGCGCTGACGACGATGGAACGGCGGCGCGAAATCGCCGTGATGAAGTCGGTCGGCTTGCAGCGGGAGCGGGTGCTGTTTATGATCCTGCTGGAAAACGGCCTGCTGGGTTTGATCGGCGGGCTGATCGGCGTCGGAATCGGGCTGGCCGCGCTGGCGGCGATGGTGGCGGCCATGAGCGTGCCGGGCGAAACGCTGCCGGTCGGTACGGCGCTGCTGCTGATGCTGCTGTGCGTGGGCGTGGCGCTGCTGGCGGCCATGACGACCGCCTGGGGCGCGTCCGGCGAAAAGCCGCTCAACGTGCTGCGCTACGAATGACCGTTCCGCTGTGGATTTTTAATGGGGCGTTAGGCCTAACGCCCCAACCCACCGATTACACCGGTTTCTTTTTTATGGCCTATTAATGCCTGCCGGACAGCTTTCGTGTTATAGTCGTGGCACGATGACACCGCTCGCACTGCAATCACCCGCCCCTTCAATAATCATTCGCCCGGTGCGGCTGACCGACTCCGAACCCCTACACGCCGCCTGCTGGCCCAGCCGCCCCTTTGCCGCCGTGTATAATCTGGTGTCCCGCTCGCTGCGGAACGCCGCCGACGGACGCGGATTGGGCGTGGTGGCGCTGGATGAAACCGGCGCACCACAGGGTTATGGGCAGGTGGCGCTGTGGCCGTCGTGCGCCGAAATCAGCGATTTGATGGTTGCGGAGGCCGCGCGCGGCCAGGGACTCGGCACGGCCATCATTCAACATCTGGTGCGGGAAGCCGTTCGGATGCACGCCCCGGCGGTCGAAATCGGCGTGGCGCTGGCGAACCCACGCGCGCTGGCACTTTATCGCCGGCTGGGTTTTGTGGACAGCCATACCGTGATGCTCAACCTGGGCCTGGGCAAAGAGCCGGTGTTGTTCCTGCGCCTGGATTTACCCCGGCATCCGCCAACCTGAGACGGGCGGCACAGCCGCATTTATAATTTGAAGCGATCTTACCCGCGAGGCGGCCTATGAGCGAAAATCCGATCAATCTGGGACTTCGATTCGTGCTGGAACTGGCGGCGCTGGCCGCGATGGCTTACTGGGGCTGGACGCAGCACGAGGGCATCGGGCGGGCGCTGGCGGTGGTCGTGCCGCTGGTGGCCGCCGCGCTGTGGGGCGTGTTCCGCGTGCCGGGCGACCCGCGCGACGCGCCGGTGGCCGTCCCCGGCCCGGTGCGCCTGCTGCTGGAGGCCGCCTTTTTCGGCGCTGCCGTTCTGCTGCTGGCGGCGGCAGATCAGCCGTCCGCCGCCGCCGTCCTGGGCGGGGTGGTGCTGGCGCATTACGCGGCCTCATATGATCGCGTCGCGCGTCTGCTTGCTAACCGTTCATTTGTAGAGGAGTGAAATATGGGCGAAAAACAACCGACCGAGCGATTTTCCGAACGCGCGCCGTATTATCACGCCAACCGCCCTCGCTACGCACCCGCCGTCCTCGACCTGATGGCGCAGCGCCTGGGCCTGACACCGGCTTCGATCATCGCCGATGTGGGGGCGGGAACGGGCATTCTGTCGGAGATGTTCCTTAAAAACGGCAATACTGTTTACGCCGTTGAACCGAACGCGGAAATGCGCGCGCTTTCCGAAACCTATTACGGCCAGTATCCCAACTTCATTCCGGTGAACGGCGCTGCCGAAGCGACCGGCCTGCCCGCTGCCATCGCCGATTTTGTGGTCTGTGGGCAGGCTTTTCACTGGTTCAACCCGCCGCGCACGCGGGCGGAATTCCGGCGCATCCTCAAGCTGGGCGGGTACGTGGCGCTGCTGTGGAACACGCGCCAGGACGATAAATCGCCGTTTTTACAGGCGTACAACCGGCTGGTGCGTGCCTTCGACCTGGACGGCAGCGAAAACCGCGTGCGGGGCATCGAAAGAGGCGGCAGCGAGGCGATGCGGATTTTTTTCGAGCCGGGCGGCTTTGAAAGCCAGACGTTTGACAATGCCCAGACCTGCGATTTTGAAGGGCTGCGCGGGCGGCTGCTGTCGGCGTCATATCTGCCGCTGCCGGATCACCCGCGCTACCCGGCCATGATGGCCGAGGCGCAGGCGATTTTCGACCGCTTCCAGCAGGACGGCCTCGTGAGCCTGGATTACCACACCGAGATGTACTGGGGCCGGCTGTTATGAGCGGCGGCGCAAGCCTGTCGGCGAAAATTCACACCGGTACAACTTGCAGTCATGCTAAAATAAGATTGAACCGATGACCGGGAGGGACGATGACATTACCGGCTCTGACGGACTGGGAAAACACCCGCGCCGGCCTGCATCGGGCGGCGCAGGTGCTAGGCGCGGTGCGGAAGGTGAGCGTCGAGCCGCAGCCGAACTGGCTGCACCTGGCGCTGGACATCACCGCCGAGGGCGCGACCACCGGCCCGCTTTCGTTCGGCGGCGAACTGGCGCTGGATTACCCGCGCCGGCGCGTCGTCTACCGGCGCGAGGGTCTGCCCTCCGTCGAAATCAACCTGGAAGTGCATAATCAGGCTACGCTGGCCGGGGCGGTGCTGGATGTACTGGCGCAGGCGCGGCATCACCCGCCCGTCCCGCGTGACAGCGCCGCCGACCTGACCCCTTTCGACATCCATCCTGATCTGGCCGCCGATTTTAACCGGGCGCAGTACCGGATGTTTACCGCGCTGGCGCGCTTCCGCGCCCGACTGTTGGGCGGGCTGTCGCCCATCGTGCTGTGGCCGCACAACTTCGACCTGGCTTTTTTGCTGTTCGCCAACCCGGAACTGAGCGAAAACGGCCTGCACGCCGCTTTTGGCTTCGAGCCGCGCTCGTCGGGGCTGGAGCGGCCTTACGTTTACGTTTACGTGCGCCCCACGCCGGACGGCCTGACCGAACAACCGCTGCCGGCGCTGGCACGCTGGTATACCGAAGGCTGGACGGGAGTCGTTATTCAGTATGATGACCTGCGCGGCGAAAACGACCCGGAAGCCGCGCTGGAAAATACGCTCATGGGCGTTTACCGGGTGATTAAACGGTATCTCGGTTGAGTTGGCCGTTCTCCAACGGCCAGGAGAGCGTGAGGTGAACAACGATACGGCGGCGCTGATCGTGGCGGTCTGCGGCATTGTGGGCGTCCTGGTGCTGCTGGTGGCGCTGGTCATCCTGCGTGTTTTGCGTTTTAGCGTGTTCGGCTTCGCCAGCCTGATTCTGAAAATGCTGACCGAGCCGAAGGAAGAAGGCGGGCGCGTGTTCACCCCGCAGGCACTGGACGACCATTCCGCCCGCGACCTGCGCGCAAAAGCGGCGGCCTTTGACTTTGATGCCGCCGTCAAAAAATACAGCCAGACGCACACGCCGCCAGAACCGCCCGACGCGGACGACCCGCCGCCCGCCGCGCCGCACAGCCGTTAACGAAGCCGGTTTTTCTGCGCCGCCGCTGCTCAGAACTCGCCAACCTGGAACTTACCGGTCAGTGGAGGAGGTTTATCGTATGCAAGACATCGCCCCGGTACTGATTGCGATCTGTGGTTTGTTGTTCGTCGGTTTGGGACTGCTGGCGGTTATCGCTTTCGTGGTGATAAAAACGACCGGCAAAACGCTGCTGGATGCTTTTGGCAGCATCGGCGGGGTGTTCGCCGTGTTGGGCGGCGGCACGGAAGATGACGTGGAAACCGGCCTGCCCCGCCGCGCGCCGCGCCGCCCCCGCGATCTGCGCGCCCGCGCCGAGTCGCTGGATTTCGACTCCGCCATCGCCCGCCAGGCCGACCGGCCTTCGGGACAATCCGCGCCGCCCCGCCGCGCGCCCGACACACCGGATGACGACGATTTACCGTCACGGCCTTCTTTTCGCTCGTCGGCTGGCCGCCGCCGGCGCGACTCATCCGACGAAGACCCGGACATCTTCGCCGCCTTCATGGACGACGAATAAACCAAGCCCGCCTTAACGCACTTCATCCATCCAGGCTTCCAGGGCGGCTTCAACCGCCTGCCGCTGTTCTAAACGCCGCGCTGGGTCATAGACCATGTGGCAGCGCCAGCGGTCTTCCGGCGGCGGGGCAGCGTCACCGGCGTAATACACGTCAAAACGCCGTTTGAGGTGAAAATAATACGATTCGGGGTTGAAGGCGGGCGCGTTGAAGGTCAGTTCCTTCGTGCCGACCGCCACAACCGCCGGGCTGCCGCTGATCGCCCAGATGCCCAACAGGTACAGCGTCCGGTATTCGTAATAACCGCGCCGTTTGTACCACAACACGGCCCCCGACCAAACCGGCGGCCCGAAACCTCGGAACACCTCCGGGCCGTAGCAGTTGACCTGCCGCAGCCGTTTTTTGCCGGCGGTTTCCAGGTATCCCAGGGCGTTTAATTCATCGAGAATGCCGCCCAGGGACTCCTGCGCCGGCGCGGCTTCGGCCTGCTGCCGCCGCTGCTGGATGCGCCGGATAATCTCTTCATAGCGCGACTCGTCGCTCATGCTGCCTGCCTATCCCAATCATCATAACGGCAGCGCCATCGGCGTATAACCAATGCCGTTGGTTTCCTGCTCCGGGCTTAATACATAAAAGCCCAGCCGCTCGTACACCGGCACGGCATAGGGCGATGAATTGACCGTCACGACCTGCAAATCCGGCCTGGCCGCCCGGCAGATGTCCAGCGCCCGCCGCAGCAGTTCCCGGCTGATGCCGCGCCGCATGAAGGCCGCATCCACAAACAGCAGTGAAACATGATCGTGATCGCGCATTTCGATCATCCCGGCCACCACCCCGCCGGACTCGGCCACCAGCACAAAGCTGCCGCCCCGCACCCGCTCGGCCATTGGCTCCGGGCTGGCATAAGCCAGAAATTCCTGGACGCCTTCCGGCGCATACCCCGGCGCGACGAACGTTTGAAAACAGCGTTCGATCATCGCGCAGACGATGGTTTCTTCGCCCGCCTGCATCCGGCGGTAAATAATCGCACCGTTCATGGTTTCGCTCCGCTTCAGAACAGATTGGAGATAAACAGCAGCCGCCGCAGCCGCGCCGGGATAAGCGGCCTCAGCCGCGCCCATTCGTCCGCGTCCAGCGGGCGCAGCGCCAGCAGCGCCGCCGGGTAAACCAGCACGCCGGCCAGCAGCGTCAGCGCGGGCTGCGCCGTCCAGCCGGCCAGGAACACCGCCAGCATAACGCCGGTCGCCGCCAGCGGCTTCCACAGCATCCCCCACCAGCCCGGCGCGCCAAAGCCGCGCCGCAGCAGCAGCGCGAAGGGGATGAGCAGCACCGTTTCGGAGGCAATCGTCGCCAGCGCCGCCGCCCGGTAGCCGTACTGCGGCACGAAGATCAGGTTGGCGACGATGTTAAACGTCACGGCCAGGATGAACGCGCCGGTGATGCGCCGCTGGAGGTCGAGCGCGATTAACACGTACTGCGTCAGGCTGTTGATCCAGCCGATGGGGATGCTCCAGATCATCAACTGGGTGGCGATGGCGCCGTCCGGTAGATACTGCGCGCCGCCCAGGATGCCGGTCAGGATGTAAGCCAGGAAGGTGAAAACCACCGCCAGCGGCAGGGCGGTGCTAACCAGCAGTTTGATCGCCAGCCGGTAGCTGCGTTTGAGCGCGTTCCGGTCTTCTTTCGCCTGGCGGGACATCACCGGCAGCAGCGCCATCGTGAAAAAAGCCGGGATGACGTTCAGCGCCGCCACCCATTTGTAGGCCACGCTGTACTGGCCGACCATCTCATCGCCGTGAATGGCCTGGATAATCACCACATCAATCTGAAAGAAGATGGTCGCCAGAAAGTGGTTGAGCATCAGCGGCCAGCTTTCGCCCACCATGCCGCGCACCAGCTTAAAGTCCGGCCTCCAGCTTCGATCAGCCTGTAGGGGCGCATGGCCGGGCGACCCTGCTGCATCAGAACGCCGGGGGGGGAGGGTCATCAGCCCGCGCGCGTTCCACAGCATCACCGCCAGCGTGACAAAATTGGTGACGATGCTCACGCCCGCCAGCCCGACCACGCCCAAACCCAGCGCCAGCGCCGCCACGCCGAACACGGCTTTGTTGATGGTCGCCACCGTCGTGATGGCCGCCGGGACTTCGGCTTTCTCGAAGGCGTAAAACAGCGCCGACAGGCCGGTGCTGAGGCTGTTGGGCAGCAGGCCGATGTACAGCAGAATGATCGCTGCCACCGCCTCACCGGTGAGCGGGTCGCTGCCGGGCAGCGATTGGCGCGCCACCAGGAAGGCCGCCAGCAGGCCAATGCCCACCCCCATCAGCAGCAGCCGTAAAACGCTGGTGTTGAACAGCAGCCGCCAGGCCTGCGAGCGGTCGCGGGAGACTTCGCGCGTTAAAAACACGTTCAGGCCGAAGTTGGTGAAGATGTCGAACCAGCCGAAGATGAAGGCCGCGTAATAATAAATGCCCGCCCCCTCCGGCCCCAGGATGCGTAACATGATGAAGGCGAAGCCGAAGTCAATGCCCCGATTGAACAGATTGAGCAGAATCGGGGCCAGGCTGTTTTTCGCCACCACCGCCGCGCCGCTGGCTTTGGCGTCCGGCGCGACCACCAGCCGCCAGGCCCACACGCCGGCCATAAACACCAGCACCACACCGCTGATGAACGAGCCGAACAGCCCGATCTGGAAGCTGGCCGGGCTGTAAACCAGCCGCACCGTCACCTGGCGATTGTCCAGCGCGGCCTGCTGCGCTTCCGGCCAGCCGTCCCGCACACTGCGGAAAGCCGTCTCCAGCACCGCCGGCGACAGATTCACGCCCTGGAAGTTCTCCAGCACGCGCTCGACTTCCAGCGGGACTTCGGTGCTGTCGCCGCCGCCGCGTGGCCGGACGAACGCCCGCCAGCCGGGGACATAGGTTTCGCTGACCACCAGCCAGGAGTCCTCGCCGGCATACAGGTTAACGTGCAGAATTTTTTCGCGTCCGGTGCTGCTGCCCCAGGTCACATCAAAACCGATGCCGTAGTAGCCGTCCAACGATGGACGCTGATGCGCTACCCAGGCACGCGGCGCGTAACCGTGTTCCCAGATACGCACGGCTTCATCTTCGTATACCAGCGCATAGGACGCCGGAAACCGGCGCGGGTCGCTGCTGGTCGTCAGTTCGGGCGGCAGCGTGGTCGTTTTGTGGGTGATGATATAACGCACATTCAGCAGCGACAGCAGTGGTGATTTCAGCGCATCCACGTAATTGAAGTTGTATTCCGGCGGATAGGCCGTATACAGCGGCGCGATGCGGTTGAACTCCAACTGCGTCTGGGGCGCAAGCTGCTGCATGAAGTCCACGTACTGTTTGGGGATGATGCTCTCGTAACCGCGCACATCATCCAGGCCGTAGCGCCAGGTCATATTGGCGTTGAACAGCGGCGGTTTGGCCGGATCATCGAGTGTGATATAACGGAACGGCCCATCGGCCTGCTGCTTCTGTTGAAGCCACTGAATAGCCGGCGGCGTGAAGTCCAGCAGCGCCGGGTCGGAGGCCGGGTTGAAGCCCCACGACGCGATCATCAGGTCGAGTGCGGCCAGCCCGACCGCCAACCATTGTAGGGACGCGCTTCTGCGCGTCCTGGGCATCCGGGGAAGGGACGCGCTTCTGGGCGTCCGGGGACGCGGGCGTCCCGCCCATAAAAACAGACCGCCCGATGCCAGCGCCATAACCCCAAACGCCAGCACGTTGGTGAACTGGTAGCTGTAGAACATGCGCGCGTCGGCATAGGCCGAGGCCGCGCCGGCCAGTGATTGGAAAATGCGGTCAATGAGCGGCTCAACCTGCGCGTAAAACAGGCGCGACAGCAGCAGCGCCGCCAGCACACCCGCGCCGACCGCCGCCAGCGCCCAACCAAACCGCCGCGCCCAGTTGGGGTTCAATTGTTTCTCCCGCCAGAGCTTACGCATGAAAACACTTCGTCTCAACAAATGGCCTTTTGCCTTTTGCCCCCTCCCCCCAACCCCTTCCCCGAATTCGGAGAGGGGGGGTAATGCGCCTCTTACTCCCTCCTTCTCCGCGTGCGCGGCCAGCGCATCCAGGCCGAAGCCGGCCAGCACGGCCACGCTCAACGTGACGGCGAAAATCCAGCGGAAGGGCGAGTGAAGCTGGCTGAAACCCGGCAGCGTATAATACAGCGCCGCGTAGGTCGGCAGCCCGAACATAAACGTCAGCGACACCAGCGCCAGCAGCGCGAAAATCAGCCGGTAAGGGCCGGTATCCTGCCGAGAATCGTCCTCCACTCCCATTTTCTCCCCCTCTCTGTGTACGGGAAGGGGATTGGGGGGAGGGGTTGGCCCTGCTACCAGCGCGAAAACCGCCAGCGCCAGCGGCAGAATGCCCAGGTACAGCGCGCCCTCAACGTAATTTTTGATGCCCCAATCTATCGTATTGACCGGCTGCCCCAAAGCGTTGATGGTCGCCGGGACGGTCTGCATGGAGAATACGTCGAAATACTGGTGATGCGCCGGGCTGCCGTAAAAGTTCGGCAGCGCGAACTGCACCAGGTCGCGGAAGGGGTGCGCCCAACCCAACACCTGATCGAGGCTGGCGCTGCCTTCGCGGTAGTTCATGCTGGCGACCTCGAACAGCGGCACGAACTGAACTGCGCCCAGGCCCAGCCCCAGCACCATCATGGCCGCCAGCCACCCGGCGCGTTGAACGATGTGTTTCCATCGTGACGAGGGGGGCCGCGCCGCCGCGCCGTGTGCGCGGGTTTTCCGCCATACCCAGGCCAGCCGCGCCGCCGCATAATAGGCCGCGATGAGCAGCGTATAGTAGGTGATTTCGACGTGGCCGGCCAGCACATTGCAGCCCAGCGCCACCGCCCCCAACGCCGCCCAGGGCAGGCTGGACGGGCGGCCAAACAGCGGCTTCTGCCGGATGATGAACTCGATCATCAGCAGAATCAGCGGCATCCACACCGCCGCGCCGACAATCATCGGAAAAACGGCATGGGCGATAAAAAAACCGTTCAGTTGATAAACCACGCCCGCCAGCGCGCCGCCAGCGCGTCCAACGCCCAACCCGCGCATGAAGGCGTACATCAGCGCGCCCGCCAGCCAGAGCTGCACGACCGTGAACCAGCCATAGGCGGCAGTCAGCGGCAGCACGTAATACAGGATGCTGAACGGGTACAGCGCCGACTGCTGCCCGGCGGCTAGGAACGGCACGCCGGCGAACTGGTGCGGATTCCACAGCGGAATTTCCCGCGCCGCGATGCTCTGCCGGATAAACTCCTTCCACTGCATGTTTTGCAGCACCAGGTCAGAAAGCAGGGCGTTGTGTGGCACGCCCGGCGCTTTAACCACCTCGCGGTAGGCGGCATAGGGTTCGTACTGGTACAGGTTTTCGGTCGGCAGCAGCGTGCGCCCGCCGATGGTCTGCTGCCAGAACATCACCAGCGGCAGCGCCAGCAGCAGCACCAGAATCCAGATGTCGGGTAAGCGGCGGCGAATCACGTGTTTTGACCTCGCGTTATTGAGGGCGCTAAGACGATTTCCACTATACACGTTTCGCGGCGGTTTTTCGACCGGCGATTCGGCGCGGGGTTGGCGTATCACCCGATCTCAGGTCAGGGACGACGGCAGATCAAAATAGCGCAGCAGGCCGGGGCTGCGAAAGGTGATGATGTCGGCGATCTGGTGGTCGTGAATGCTCAACACCTGAATCCCGTAAGCATCGTAGGTTTTGCCGTCAGAGGATTGGCGATACAGCCCGAAGGCGGGCTGACGATTGGCGCGGGTGGGCAGCATCCGCCAGCGCCCCCGCGCCTGCCCGCTGAAAATCGTCCGCGCCGTCAGATCACGAATGCAGGCTTTTCCGCGATACCACGACGGAATCGGGGGCATACTGAAGGTGGCGTCTTCTTTCAGCAGTTCTACCAGCGCATCAACGTCGGCCTGTTCCCAGGCCCGCACGTAATCGTTCAACCGCCCGCGCATGAGGTCGTCCAGTATGTCGGTGGATGCGGTATTGAGCGCAGCGTCATGAACGGCCAGTGTCGAACGCGCGCGGTGCAGGGCGCTTTTGACCGCCGATACTGTCGTATCCAGAACGTCCGCTGCCTCGCTGGCCTGCCAGTCCAGCACGTCGCACAGCAGCAGAACCGCCCGCTGGCGAGGCGGCAGCAGATGCAGGGCGGCAATAAACGCCAGCGTGATCTGCTCACGCGCCGACAGCCGTTCTTCGGGATCATCTTCGTTCAGGGCAAGCAGATGATCGGGATATGGCTCTAACCAGATCGGTTCCCGCACCTCCGGGGGGATGGGTTCGGCAGGATTGGAAACGGCTTCGCGCGTGAGGGGAATATAGCGTTGAGGTTTGCGCTTCAGGGTATCAAGGCAGACGTTGGTGCAGATTTTGTACAACCAGGCGCGGACTGAAGCGCGTCCCTCAAAAGTTTCGCGCCCGCGCCAGGCTCGCAGGAACGATTCCTGCACCATATCTTCAGCATCCTGGAGCGAACCCAGCATACGGTAGCTGTGTACCTGCAATTCGTACCGGTGTTTTTCGACCAGGCTGCTGAACGCTTCCCGATCTATTTCTCTCAGGTTGATGCCCTCATAATCCACCAACTGTTCCCTCCACCAATACGTGACAGAAGACATAAATTTCCAGAGTGAGTATACAGTTTTTCACAAGCACCGCATCCTTTCGCCCGCGCCGGTCGTCATATTATTTATCACAGACAGGAGAGATTGAACGATGGCAGAAAATAACATCAAGGGAAGTGGAACGAAGGAAGACCCCTGGGTGCTGCAAACGCCGCCCGGCACGTCGGAGTACATGCTCTACCGCGACGAAGCGAATGACCCGCCCGTGCTGGTCTGCGTGGTGGGCAAAACCACGCTGCTCTACGATCTGCGCTGCATCGAAGACCTTCACGCCATGCTGAAAGCGCACGGCGACTGGATGGAACTGGGGAGCGCCGACGAGCAGAAACTCGCCAAAGAAGGAACGGTCGAAGCCTGGGGACGTTCGCCGGATAACCCCATCGGCGGCTGGTACGGACTGAAAAAAGGGCTGCGTGGGCGCTTTGGCATGTATATCCCGCCCCTGCTCGAAGCATTGGGGCTGGCGGAAGTGGAGCATAAACCCAAAGGCAACCGTATGCGGGCCTTGTAGACCTTCACAAATGACACCAACAACATGGGCGAGATACTCATTATTGGTGCTATAATAGAAAATGTAAGGAAACATCGTCGCCATCCATGAAATTCAGGCATTTTGTCTGCCAACCTGGCGTGACGTTTACCCGACATCCGTTTAGTTAAGGAGGAAGGATATGGATCCGGTAAACCTGATCGTCTGGATTATCATCGGCGGCGTGGCTGGTTTGATCGCCAGCTACCTGGTTAAAACCAAAACCACCGCAGGCATCGCAGCCGACGTAGTGGCCGGCATCCTGGGTGGCCTCATCGGCGGTTACATCCTCAGGCTGTTTAACATCATCGGCGATCCCGACCTGTCAGCCATCAACTGGCCCAGCGCCGTCGTCGCCGTCGTCGGCGCGGTCGTGCTGCTGCTGGTCTGGGAAGTGGTGCGCCGCAGCCAGACCTCGTAGAACCCGCCGCTTCACTAAAGCCTCGTCGCGTTCTCACTGCTGAACGCTGCTGCAGCCATCCCGTAAACGAAAGGCGCGGGGGTGTTTGCGTTCCCCCGCGCCTTTCCCGCTCCTTGTTCTTGCGCGAAAAACTCTACCGCGCTGCCACAGCGTCGGCCTGAACCTGATAAACGACCACCGCGCCCTGGCTAAACACCTCGCTTAAAAATGGCGAACCGGCGGGGTCGTAGTCCCCCAGGCGCGCCTCCTCCGG
The DNA here is from genome assembly GCA_014338005.1 of Chloroflexota bacterium. Taxonomy (GTDB): domain Bacteria; phylum Chloroflexota; class Anaerolineae; order Aggregatilineales; family Phototrophicaceae; genus CFX2. Next base: position 12,850 of record QUBZ01000042.1, read on the forward strand.
GCCATAAAACACATAATCCACGCTGTAGCGGCGCAGGGTTTCCAGGCGCTCATCGTCGCCGGTGCTGCCGTCAAAAAACGCCCGCACCGCCGCCTGTTTGCCGAAAAAGTCCAGCGTTTGCGCCCAATGCCCCAGGAACGACCGCGCGCCCGTTAACATCGGCACGAACTGGCCGGTTTCCAGGTTCGACAGCACCACATCTTCCGTCCCAACGCGGCTTTCCAGATATTTCATGGCGGCTGTAGTTTCTACCGGCAGGAAAAACATGCTGGCCTCGCGCCGGCCTTCCTCGTCGGCTTCGGTCGAGCCGGTCGCCTGGATGCGGTTGGCGCGGTTAAGGTCGAGAAAACGCTGCGCGTACAGGTACAGGTTGGCCGGCAGCACCAGCAGCACCAGCGCCGCCGTCGCCACCACGACCAGACGCGAGCGCGGCCAGCTTTTCAGCCGTTTTTCCAGCCAGGGCAGCACGCGCCGGTACAGACCGATGGTCGCCAGCACGCCGGTGATGACCTGCCAGCCGCTCAACAGGTGAATCTGGAAGTTCAGCGGCAGGTAAACCAGGACGAAATGCGCCAGGAACCAGGCCATGATGAACAGATGGGTGTCGTCGCGCTCGCGCCAGGGCGTTTTGATGTCCAGCGCCCAGATCGCCAGCAGCCAGGCCAGCCCCATCAAAATCGGCAGGTGGAGCGGGTTAGGTGTCCACGCGCCGGCGTTGTCGAACTGGGACAGGACGCCGCGCCATACGTCGTCGGCGGTGGTGATGAGGAAGGCTTGCAGCGCCGGCCACACCGACACCAACACGATAATCAGCCCGGTTTTGAACAGGTAGATCGGGAATTTGCGGTCGCGCAGCCACAGGAACAGGCCGTAAAGACCGATCACCCCATAAATGGTGAACATATCGTAGGAGTGCTGCAAGCTCAGCAGCAGCGTCACAGCGGCGGCGGCCCAGGCATAATGCAGGTTTTTGGAACGCTGCCCCAGCAGCACCAGCGTAAAAATGACCGTAATCAGGCCGGTGGCGATGGTGAAATGGGCAAAACCCATGATGGTATAAAAGGTGTTCGGTTCGGCGGTATACAGATCAAACGGGAAAATCGGCAGGTTGGCGGCGTACTTACCGACAATCCATATCCAGCCGAACCCGGACGCCAGAACCGCCAGCAGGAAGGCGGTAAACCGTTTGGCGCGGCTGCTGAAAATCACGCCGCAAAAAACGTAAATGGCCGCCATCGTAAAAGCCCCGGCCAGCAGCCGCGTGATCTGGTACAGCGTGATGTAACTCAGGCCGGTCAGCGCCTCTATGCGGCCCAGCGTCCACCATAAAAAGTTGAACAGCAGCGGCGTGCTGGACTCCGGCGTGAACTGGTTGGGAACCAGCACCAGTGACCGGGACTCGCGCATCCACGAAAAATACTGGGCGTGGTCGGGAACGTTGACGACCACACCGATGAACTCGGTTTCCGGCGGCGCGATGCGGTGGGCGTAAAAATAGGGTATCCCCGTCAAAACCAGGATGACCAGAATGACCGCGCCGACCAGCAGCCATTCACGAACGGTAAAAAGGGCGCTCGACTGCGCGCGGGCATCCGTGACCATAACACAACCCCTCCCCTCTCTTTATGCTATTCACGCTTCAGTATAGGCCATCAGCCCCGCCCGGACGGGCCGACGGACTCGATCACATTCAGCAGATGGTGAGTGATGACTCCCCAATCGTACTCGCGCTCAACCAGCGCGCGGCCTGCTTCGGCCAGCCGGGCGCGGCGCTCGCCGTCCTCGAACAGTTGGCAGATCGTTTCCACCATCTGGGCGGGCGTATCGGCGATCAGAATATCCTCGCCGGGATGAACGTTCAGCCCTTCCACACCCTTGCGGGTCGAAACCACCGGTACGCCCAACGCCATCGCCTCCAATATCTTCAGGCGTGTGCCGCTGCCCACCCGCAGCGGTACGACCACCAGCCAGCTTTTCTGGACGGCGGGCGCGATTTCCGGCAGATAACCGGCGAAGGTGACCCCCGGCTGCCCGGCCAGATGGCTGACATTAACCTTACCCGTGCCGCCGGTGATAACAAAACGCGCTTTCGGCGTCCGCGCGCGGATCAGCGGCCACACCTCGCGGATGAAATAATCCACCGCGTCGTAGTTGGCGTGGTACGTCACCGCACCGGTGTAAATCAACGTATACGGCTCCGGTTCGATCATCGGATTGGGGCGGTTAACTTCGGTATCTATGCCGTTTGGGATGACCTCGATGCGCGCGCCCGCCGGGGCAAACGCCCGGATGTAATCCCGCTCCGTTTCGGAAACCACCGTCAGCACCGCGCCGCGCTGCATGCAGCGGCGCAGCGCGTTCTGGAGTTTGCCCAGGGTCAGCCATGCTCGCAGCCGACCGCTCCAGCCGGCAGCACGATTCACATGGTCGTAAAAACTGGTGATTTCCGGCGTTTCTAAAACCGCCGGCAGGTGGGGCAAAACCGACAGATAACGCATGGTCTGGATTTCGGAGGCGATCACCACATCCACCGGCGGCGAGCCGCCCGCCGCTGCGGCGGCGCGTTCGGCCATCGCCGGGCTGTACACATCCACCAGCGAACGCGGCCAGCGCGAAAAATAACCCAGCAGGGCTTTTAACGCGCCGGGATTGTAAGTGGGTTTGGGCAGGGCTTCGACGTGCGCGCAGAAGCCGCGCAGATGTTCGATTCGTTCCGGCGCGGCATCCTCGGTTTCCGCAAACGACAGCAGCGTAACGCGGTGTTCGCGGGCAAGGTGGCGCAGCAGGTTATAGATGCGCTGTTTCGAGCCGTTGTCCGCCGGGTAGGGCCACCACCAGGACAAAAACAGGATATGCGCCATTGGTCAGACGGCCATCGGGCCGAAGCGCCCCAGCGAAAAATCCTTGATCGCCCGCAGCATGATATGGCGCAGCGGGCGTTTTTCGCGCCAGCGGGCATACACCGACCAGCTAACGATCATACGGGTGTATTCGATCAGCGTGAACATCAGCGGGCGCAGGCCGGCGCGCGTGCGCCTGAGGAACAGCAACCGGTTGCGCGTCATGTAATAATGCGCGCGCGGTGAGGACGCCCGGCTTTCAATCGAAATTTTATGCCATAACATCGCCATCGGCACATGAACGATTCGGAATCCCGCGTGGCCAGCGCGCACGCACCATTCGGTTTCTTCATAATACATAAAAAATTTTTCATCCAGCAGCCCGGCGCGCTCCCAGGTTTCACGGCGCGCCAGCAGGCAGCAGCCGGTTACAAAATCCACCGGGCGCGGGCTGAGGCCGAACTGGGCTTTATCTTCTTCGTTCAGGCCGATCATATCGGTTGTGCCGCGCGCCCAGTCAATCGCGCCGCCCGCCGACCAGATGATGTCTGGGGCGCTGTAATAATAGATCATCGGGCCGGTCACGCCGATGTCCGGGGCGGCTTCCATGACCTCAATCATAACATCCAGCATGTCAGGCGCGGCGACCGTATCGTTATTGAGCAGCATCACGTAATCCGCGCCATGTTGGAGCGCGTACCGGATGCCCACGTTGTTGCCGCCGGTAAAACCCAGGTTGGCCCCGGTTTCGATCAGTTTGACGTTCGGGTGCGCCGCCCGAACCGCCTCAACCGAACCATCGGACGAGTGATTATCCACCACGATCACGGTAAAGTTCGGATAGGTGAGGTGTTCCAGGGAGCGCAGGCAGGCGAGGGTGTCCTCGCATCCATTGTAGTTTAAGACGATGATACTGACAGCGGGTTTCATACCAGCACCGGCGTTATTCAAACGCAGTTAAAACCTTTAAGTGCCTTCATCCTAGAAAATTCAGCCTTGCAATCGGCTAAACGGCAGCGCGCCGCGCATGGTACGTTAGGACTAAAATTTTCCACAGGGCGCAAAAATTGCTGCGGCCCGGTTTTCTTCAGTTTTTGCCGGTTGGGATATGCTACAATGAACCTAGAATGCATTCTGTTATATTTCTATATCTAGCGGCGGCCCGTCCATTTAACCCTGAAGCGCCGGCCATTAAACAACCGAGGAGAGATCGAGTGCCTACGACGGAAGATTTGCAGGCCCGCATAACCGAACTGGAAGAGGCACAGCGGAACGCCGCGCGCCTGTTTCAGATCAGCCATGACCTGAACACCGCCCGCGATCTGAACCAGGTCTTTCAGATCATCGTCCGTCCGGCCATCGAAAATCGCGCTTCTAGCGCCGTCCTGGGCGCCTTTTACCCCGGCGATTCCGGCATGGTGCAGGTCATCGGCAGTTGGCAGCGCGAAGGTGATGAACAACTGCCGGTCGGCATCAGCCTGCCGGCTGCCGAGTTCCCGTTTAATCACATCTGGCTCAACCATCCCGGTGAAACACTGCTGATTTCGGACATCGCCGCCGACGAACGGCTGGACGAAACCACCCGGCGGCGCGCGCTGGCGACCGGCATCCAGGCAGCCGCCGCGATACCGCTGGCACGTGCCGGTCGTTGGGTGGGTATCATCCTGTTGGGCTGGAAGGATGGGCGCGGCTTCGCCCCGCACGAAAAAAGCTTCTACGAAACGCTGCCCTTCCTAGTGACGCCCATCATCGAAAACCGGCAGTTAGTGAACCACCTGGAGCGCCTGGTGAGCGAACGCACCCAGGACTTGATGACTTTTCTGGCGCTGGTGGAAAACGCCGCCGAAGCGGTCATGACCTGTGACACGGATGGCCGCATCAACTACGCCAACCCCGCCGGCTACCGGCTGTACGGCTACGACGCCGAAAAACGCGAGCTGCTGGAACTGTCCCCCGAAGACCTGACGCCCGACGACGAACTGCCCCGGCTTCAGCAGGAGGTTTTCGCCGCCGCCGCTTCCGATGGCAGATGGGAGGGGGAAATTCGGCAGCGGCGCAAAGACGGCCATATCCTTATGGTTTACGCCAGCGTATTTAACATCTACGACGACGCCGGGCAGCCGGTGGCGAGGGCGACCATCACGCGCGACATCAGCCAACGCAAACAGGCCGAAGACGCCCTGCGCGAAAGCGAGGAACGCTTCCGGCGTATTGTGGAGGCGCTGCCCGTCGGCCTGCACCTGTACCAGCTTGATGACCGGGAGCGGCTGATTTTTACCGGCGCGAACCCGGCAGCCGACCAGATGTTAGGCGTGGACAACAGCCGTTACATCGGCCTGACCATCGAACAGGCTTTCCCGCCTCTGGCCCAGACCGAAATCCCCGACCGCTACCGCCAGGCGGCCCGTGACGGCGTGATGTGGCAGACCGATCAGGTTTTGTATGAGGACGAGGCGATCAGCGGCGCGTACAAAGTATACGTTTTCCAGAGCGCGCCGGGCAGCGCGGTGGTCGCTTTCCTGGATGTGACCGAACGGATGCAGACCGAACAGGAGCGCGAGCGCCTTCAGCAGCAGATCATCGAGGCGCAGCGCCAGGCTTTGCAAGAGCTTTCCACACCCATTATCCCGGTGATGGAAGGCATCATCGTCATGCCGCTGGTGGGCGGCATTGATACCAGCCGCTCCCGCGATCTGATGCGCTCCCTGCTGGAAGGCATCACCCGCTACCAGGCCAAAGTAGCCATCCTGGACATCACCGGTGTGCCGGTAGTGGATACCGGCGTGGCCCAGCACCTCGACCGCACCATCCAGGCCGCACGGTTGAAGGGCGCGCGAACGCTCATCACCGGCGTGTCGGAAGCAGTGGCGGAAACCATCGTAGACCTGGGCATTGATTGGAGCGGCATCGAAACCTTAAGCGATCTGCAAACCGGGCTGATGGTCGCCCTGCGGTCGCTGGGTTTGCGAATCTACCGAGAAGCAAGGAAAAAAGACTGATGCTCAAACAATGGTTGGAAAATCGCCGCGAGGAACTGCTGGCGATCAGTCTGGCATTTGAACACGATCAGTCGGAGCCGCTGGACGACGGCGTGCTGTACCCGCTGCTGGAAACTACGCTGACCGCCGCCGGGCAGGCGCTCGATGGCAAGGTCAATCCGACCCGCGCGGCAGTTAAAATCGCCCAACACGCCCAGGACGCGCGGCTGCCTCTGCCGGGTTTCATCCACAGCCTGGATGTTCTGCGACGCGCGGCCCAATACCTGCTCGGCCAGGACATACACGCCGCCGCCGACCAGATGGCCTGGATGGGCGCGCTCAACGACCAGTTATTCCTCACCGCCCAGGTTGCGGCGACCATGCTCGGCAGCGGGGACGAAGCGGAACTGGCCGAGGAGCGCCACCGGCTGCGAACGCTGGTGGATGCCCTGCCGGATTTTGTTTTTATGAAAGACCGCGACAGCCGTTTTTTGCTGTTGAACCGGGCGATGGCGCAGTTTATGGGGGCAGAAACGCCGCAGGAAATCATCGGCAAAGATGACTTCGACCTGTTCCCAGAGGTGCTGGCCGCCCAGTACCGCGCCGATGAAATGGAAGTCATGCAGTCCGGCAGGGTTAAAACCGGCTACGAAGAACAAACGGTCACCCGTGAAGGCGAAATACGCTGGATGCAAAGCACCAAAGCCCCCTTGCGTGACGGCAGCGGTAATGTGATCGGCGTGGTCGGCATGGTTCGGGACATCACCGCGATCAAACAGGCGCACGAGCGCGAGCGGCAGCAGCGGCAGATCATCGAGGCGCAGCAGCAGGCCATCTCCGAACTGTCCACACCCATCATTCCCGTCATGGACCGTATCATCGTCATGCCGTTGATCGGCGGCATTGATACCGCCCGCGCGCGGGACATTATGCGTTCGCTGCTGGCCGGCATCGGCCAGTACCGCGCCCGCATCGCTATTTTAGACATCACCGGCGTGCCGGTAGTGGACAGCGGCGTGGCCCAGCACCTCGACCGCACCATCCAGGCCGCGCGGTTGAAGGGCGCGCAGACCATCGTTACCGGCGTGTCGGACGCCATCGCCGAAACCATTGTAGACCTGGGCATAGACTGGAGCGGCGTCGAGACGGAGCGCGATCTGCAAACCGGCCTCGTTACGGCGCTGGAACGCCTGGGGTTTGTGCTTATAAAGCCCGGCAGCAGCTAACCGATTCTCGCGGAACCCCCACTTAGGAGCTTGCTTTTATGTCCGAATTTGACCCGCACCCAGAAGTAGATATCCAGATGGCGATACGCCTGCTGCAAATCGGGCAGCGTTTGAACGCCGCGCCGGATGAAAAAGCCATTCTGGACATCCTCATCGAGCCGGCGCTGGCCGCCGGGCTGACCAACGCCAGCCTGTTATGTTTTGAAACCACCCCGAACACGCCGGAACAGGGGGAGATCGTGGCCGCCTGGCAGCGCCCCGGCGCTGTGAACCTGGCGCTTGGCACACGCCTTAAGCTGGCGAACCGCGCTTACATCGGCCTGTGGAATCATACCGCCGTTCAGACACAGTTTTTCGCCGACGCCCCCCGTGACCGGCATCTGCCGAAGGAATGGCGCGCCCTGGCCGGGCAGATCGGCGCTCGCGGCCTGGCGATTCTGCCGCTTCAGCAGGGCGGGCGCTGGATTGGTTTCATCAGCCTGGGCTGGGCGGACGGGCATGAATTCAGCGATGCCGAACGCCTCTTTTACAGCGCGCTGCCGGCCATCGCCGCGCCGGTCATTGCCAGCCGGCGGTTTATCGCCGAGCTGGATGAGCTGGCGCGGGAACAGACCAAAGCCCTGCGCGAAGCCCAGAACATGCTCAAGACCGTCATTGATACTATCCCGGTGCGGGTGTTCTGGAAGGATAAAAACCTGCGCTATCTGGGCTGCAATCACGCTTTCGCCGAAGATGCCGGGCTGGACTCGCCGGAGGCCATCATCGGCAAGGACGATTACGAACTGTCCTGGGCGGAGGTCGCCGACCTGTACCGGGGCGATGACCAGGCGGTGATCGAATCCGGCCAGGCGCGCATCAATTACGAGGAGCCGCAAACCCATACCGACGGCTCGGAAATGTGGCTGCGAACCAGCAAACTGCCCCTGCGGGACGCCGACGGCGAGATTATCGGCGTGCTGGGGCTTTACGAGGACATCACCGAACACAAACGTATGGAACAGGAGCGCGAGCGCCTTCAGCAGCAGATCATCGAGGCGCAGCGCCAGGCCTTGCAGGAGCTTTCCACGCCTATCATCCCCATCATGGATCGTATTATCGTCATGCCGCTGGTCGGCGGCATTGATACCGCCCGCGCGCGGGACATCATGCGTTCGCTGCTGGCCGGCATCGGCCAGTACCGCGCCCGCATCGCTATTTTAGACATCACCGGTGTATCCGTCGTGGACAGCGGCGTGGCCCAGCACCTCGACCGCACCATCCAGGCCGCGCGGTTGAAGGGCGCGCAGACCATCGTTACCGGCGTGTCCGACGCGGTGGCGGAAATCATCGTCAACCTGGGCATAGACTGGAGCGGCGTCGAAACCCAGCGCGATCTGCAAACCGGGTTGGTAACGGCCTTAGAGCGCCTGGGCGTGCAGCTCACCCGGCGCGGAAAGCGAACATAGGCGCTATGGATTCTTCCGGCAGCACCCAGAAATTAGAAAACCTGCTTTTGGTGGCCGTCCCGCGCGACCTGATGGACGATGAAGTGATCGAACTGCGGCGCGAAATCCTGCAAGCGATCCGCCGGCACGGGTCGCAGGTTGTCCTGCTGGATTTTTCGCGGGTGGACATCTGCGACAGTTTTTTTGGCCGTTTCATTTATACCACTTCCAAAATGGTCGAACTGATGGGCGCGAAAGTCATCATTTCCGGTTTGCAGGATGTGGTGATCGAAACGATGGTCGAACTTGGCATGACGCTGCCAGACGTGGATGCCGTCCTTGACCTGGACGACGCGCTGGCGCTGAGCCGGTCGCTGTCCCGGCAGTACAACCATCTGAACGAAACCGCGCCGCCGGATGGCGACATCGCGGACGAGGAGTAAGGACGATGGCCGGGCAGTCGCGTAAAGACCAACTGCACTTCACCATCCAGCACGTGGCCGATGTTTCCACGTCGCGCCGCGCCGGGATGCAAATGGCGATCAATATGGGCTTCGCCCACGCCGACGCGACCAAAATTGCCGTCGTCATCTCCGAACTGGCGCGTAACATCCTCATTTATGCCCGCACCGGGACGATCATTGTCAAGGAGCATCGCGGGCTGGATGGCAAACGCGGCATCAAAATCATCGCCGACGATAACGGGCCGGGCATCCCCTTCCTGGACAAAGCCCTGACCGAAGGTTATACCACCTCCGGCGGCCTGGGCCTGGGATTGTCGGGGTCAAAACGGCTGATGGATGAGTTTTACATCCATTCGGAAGTGGGCAAGGGAACGAATGTCACGGCGGTAAAATGGCTGAACAAATAAGCGCAGGACTGCCGCCGGTTTCGATTCGAGTATCTGACGATGCACACGCCGTCCTGGCCGCGCAGCATGGGCGCGCGCTGGCGGCGCGGCTGGGGTTTTCGGTCGTGGAGCAAACCGCCTGTTCGACGGCGATCCTGGAAATCGCCCGTAACATCGTTAAATATGCCGGCGCGGGCGAAGTGACGTTCCAGGCGGTTGAAGACGGGGAACAGGTGGGTATCGTCGTGGTGGCCTGCGATAACGGTCCCGGCATCGCCGACGTTAACCTGGCGCTGCAAGACGGTTATTCGACCGGCGGCGGCCTGGGACTGGGTTTGCCCGGCGCGCGCCGGCTGATGGATTCGTTCCAGATCGTCTCGCGCCCCGGCCAGGGGACGACCGTCGTCATGCAGAAATGGCGAAGCGCCGCTCCCGTCCGGGAACACGCTTCATCCTCCAGAGGCCGCCCGTGACCGAACCTGTGCCGTTTATCGAATGGGGCGCGGCCATGCTGCCGCAGCCGGGCCAGCCGCTCTCCGGCGACGATTATCTGATTCACCCGCTGCCGGACGGTCTGCTGGTGGCCGTGATAGACGGCCTGGGACATGGGCCAAAAGCGGCGCTGGCCGCGCGGCTGGCCGTCGAAACGCTCCGCCAGCACGCCCAGACCAACCTGATCGAACTAATCAACCGCTGCCATCAGGCCTTAACCGGCACGCGCGGCGCGGTTATCAGCCTGGCGGCCATCCATACCGGCAGCACCGCCATGAACTGGCTCGGCGTGGGCAACGTGGCAGGCTTGCTGGCGCGGAGCGATGGGACGCGCCGGCATATGGTGCTGCGCGGCGGCGTGGTCGGTTATCGCCTGCCGCCCCTGCGCGTGTTTTCGGAGGCGCTGCTGCCGGGCGATACCCTCATTTTCGCCACCGACGGCATTCGCAGATCTTTTACACAGGATGTCCCGGCCAATTTGCCGCCGCAGGCTTTGGCGGAGGCGATACTGGCAAACCACAGCCGCCAGACCGACGATGCCACCGTCGTCGTGGGGCGGTACAATACCTGAAAACGGCGCTCGAATCAAAAAGCGAACCGCGCCGGGTTCGCTCTTTTAGCCGGGTGCAGCAGGCCGGGCCTCAGCCCACCTTAACCACGTAGGTATTGACGATTTTATCGTGCAAACCCTGGCGGTTGCTGTCCACAAATGCCCACAGCCAGCCGAGCATCATCAGCACCGAATTGATATAGTAGCCGATGTAACGAAGCACCGCGTCGCCGTCGGTCATCGGGCTGCCATCGGTTTTGACCACGCGGATTTTCATCACCGACTTGCCGGGCGTCTGGCCGTTCTGGCGCGTCCAGAAGTACCAATTGTAGGCCAAGCCGATGATAAAACTGATGCCGGCGCCCGGCTCGCGGAACGCGCCAAACAGCAGCGCGCTAATCATGCCCTGGATGAGGCCGTCAATCAGGATGGCGACAAAACGTTCGCCCAGCCCGGCCAGTTCGTAGGTCATGCTGTAATCTTTCACGGCTTGCACTCCCTCTCTTGCGCGTGCGATTCTACACCTTTATACGCAGTACAGCGGAAAAAGTTACAGCCGCCGGGAGTTGAAAAAGCCGCCGCTAACCACCGTATTTCTGTTCGATGGCGGCGATTTCCGCCTCGGTGTTTTGCAGCAGTTTGCGCGTCATCTCCAGGCCGAACTGCTGGTCGGCAGGTTTGGCCGCCAGCGCGGCGATCTTCTGCCGGTAGAGCGACGCGGCGGCATACAGTTCGGCCAGTTTTTGGTTAACCTCCAACGGGGCATCCGGCAGCAGCAGCGATTCCTCCGGGGCCGGCCCGTCATCGGGCGGCGGTTCCGGCGGCAGGGAGGGCAGCGGTTTTGACGCGGCGGGCGCGGCATCCGCCGGGGCGTTGGCGGCAGGGACAGCGCCTTTCTGCGCTTCGCGTTTTTGTTTTTCCAGCCCCTTGCTGGTCACGCTCTGGGCAAAAACCGCCACGCCCTGGATTTCCGGGTCGTAACTGGCCGTACCCTCGATGATGAGCATATCTTCCGGGTCACTCAGCGCCGGCTCGACGCGCTTCCACTGTTTGGCGGCGATATAAACGGTGTACAGGGTCGGCGTTTCGGGCGGTTTTGGCACGCCCTTCGGCAGCGTGGCTGCCCCGGCGCTGTGAGTCATCGCCGTAATCACCAGGTCTTTACGGGTTTCAATCTTACCAGGGCGTCCGATCAGGGTGATTTTCACGGTGCTGGCCTTTCCTGATTCCTCGATAAGGGGGCTGATAATCGAAACGCGCTCCGACCAGTCGAACGGGGGCGGCGGGGGAGGAGCGGGTGTTCCCTCTTTTTTCGGGGCGCCAAATATCTTCCGGCGCTGCTGGCCGGTCATCTGCTGGCGCGCCAGGTGGAAAAAAACACCCCCCGGCGTGCGGCGGCGCGCGCCGCTTTTGACCATCAGGCCGCCTTTGGCTTCCACCGCCAGGGTTTCCTGAAGGATCTGCCGGGCAAAATCGGCGCCGCAGTATTTGACGATGGCGGAGAGCTGTTTAATCGGCTGGCCCTCCGTTTCGCCCAACTGTGCGGCCAACTCCTGAACCAAAACCGACGAATCGTCCTGCGGCAAACGCGCCTCCCCCTCTCTGACTGATTGAAAGTATAACCAAAAAAGGCGCGGGCGGCAATCTATGTTACAATCGGCAGGGGGTAGGAGAAGCAGCGTTTGGGTAGGAGAACAGGGACTTATGGAAATGCCGGAAGAACAGCAGCTTCACGCCATCGTCCGGGGGCGCGTGCAGGGCGTGAATTTTCGCTATTATACGCTGCACACCGCCAGCGAGTTAGGCTTAAAAGGCTGGGTACGCAACCAGATTGAAGGCACGGTGGAAGTGACCGCCGAGGGCCCGCGTCCCCGCCTGGAGCGCCTGCTGCGTTTTCTGCACACCGGGCCGGCCAATGCCCGCGTGGAGGAAGTTGAGGTGGAATGGCGCCCCGCGACCCACGAATTTGAGGGCTTCAACATCCGTTAGGGGGCAGGTAGTGAAAGAAAAAACCATCATCATCATCGGCGCGGGGGTGGCCGGGCTGGCCGCCGGCTGTTATGCCCAGATGAACGGCTATCGTTCGCGTATTTTTGAACTCCACGACCTGCCGGGTGGTTTGTGTACGGCCTGGGAACGTAAGGGGTACATCTTCGACGGCTGCATCCATTATCTGTTCGGCTCTGCCGAGGGCCAGCCGTTCAACCGAATGTGGCAGGAACTGGGCGCGGTGCAGAACCGCCCGATGATTAACCACGACGAGTACCAGCGCATCACCCACGGGCAGCACACGTTGATCGTTTACGCCGACCCCGACCGGCTGGAAAAACATATGCAGGAGATCGCGCCGGAGGACGCCGCGCTCATCCGGGCGTTCTGCCAGGGCGTGCGGCAGTTCACGCGGTTCGATATGTCGGTGATGTACCAGAAGCCCAAACCCCTGATGAAGGGGCAGGATTGGGGCGCGATGGGGCTGAAGATGCTGCCGTTTTTGCTGCCCCTGCTGCGCTGGGGCATGATCCCCACCAGCAGTTTTGCGGCGCGCTTTAAAAATCCGTTCCTGCGCCGCGCCGTCGCACAGATGTTTTCGTGGGAAGAGGCGCCGGTGATGATGGGCATGTCGCTGCTGGCGTATCTGCACACCGGCAACGCTGCCTTCCCGGCGGGCGGCTCGCTGGAATTCGCCCGCGCGCTGGAACGCCGCTATGTCGAGCTGGGCGGCGAAATCTGTTACAAGGCGCAGGTGGAAAAAATCCTGACCGAAAACGGGCGAGCGGTCGGCGTGCGGCTGTACGACGATTCGGTTCATACCGCCGACTATGTGGTTTCGGCTGCCGACGGGCGCGGCACGATCTTCGACATGCTGGACGGCGCTTATGTTAACTCGCGCATCAAAAAAATGTACGACGGCCACCTGCTCACCCATTCGCAGGTGCAGATTTCGCTGGGCGTCAAACGCGACCTGTCCGGCCAGCCGCATTGGGTCACGCATCTGCTGGACGAGCCGGTGCTGATAATCGGCGAGCCACGCCGCGAGATCGGCGTCAAACACTACTGCTTCGACAGCAGCCTGGCCCCGGCGGGCAAGTCCTCGGTCGAAATTATGATACGCTCCAGCTATGCCTACTGGCAGCGCATCTACGGGCGCAGGCTGTACGATACCGAACAAAACCAGGTGTCGGACATCCTGATAAATCTGCTGGAAGGCTGGCATCCCGGCATCCGGCAGGACATCGAATGTGTGGACGAAGCCACGCCCCTCAGCTACGAGCGGTATACCGGCAACTGGCTTGGCTCGACCTGCGGCTGGCTGCTGACGAAAGAGACAATGCGGATGCTCATCACCGGCGTTCCCAAAACGCTGCCCGGCCTGCAAAACTTTTATATGGCCGGCCAGTGGGTCGAACCGGGCGGCAGCCTGCCGCTGGCGGCGGCTTCCGGCAAAAGCGCGGTGCAGATGATCTGCGCCGCCGATGGCCGCCCGTTCGTTGTCCAATCGCCCAATTGAGACAGGGACTCGACTCTGCGTGTCCGAGGCGTTCTCGTGCGCCTTTTGCTCCTTTGCGCGCTTTGCGTTAATTTTTTGCCTTAATCGGAACTCGGAACTTATTTTCAAAGGAGGGGTTTTGTATGGCCGAAGAAACTTTAAACCTGGCGACGAACGAATGGTATTACCCGGATGACGAGATTGTACGAAACGCGCGCATCCAGGACTATGAGGCCGTTTATGCCGAAGCGATGGCCGACATCGAAGCCTTTTGGGCCAAACGCGCGCGCACGCTGGATTGGTTTGAACCCTGGACGCAGGTTTTAGACCGCAGCAGCCCACCTTTTTATAAATGGTTCGTGGGCGGCAAAATCAACATCGCGCATAACGCGCTTGACCGGCACGTTAAAACCTGGCGCAAAAACAAACTGGCGCTCATCTGGGAAGGCGAGCCGGGCGACAAACGCACCTTTTCCTACTGGCGGCTGTGGCAGGAAGTGAATAAGTTCGCCAACGTCCTCAAGAGCATGGGCGTCAAACGCGGCGACCGCGTGACGATTTATATGGGGCGCGTGCCGGAACTGCCCATCGCCATGCTGGCCTGCGCCAAACTGGGCGCGATTCACAGCGTCGTCTACGGCGGTTTTTCCGAACATGCCCTGGCCGACCGCATCGAGGACGCGCAGAGCCGCGTGGTGGTGACGTGCGACGGCGCATGGCTGCGCGGTAATATCGTTGAACTCAAGCAGATTGTGGACGAGGCCGTACACCGTTCGCCGGTGGTCGAGCATGTGGTAGTCGTCAAACGCACCGGCCAGGATGTGCCGATGACCCCTGGCCGCGACTTCTGGTATCATGACCTGATGGCGCTGCCCATCGCCAGCCCCAACTGCGAAACCGAAGTGATGGACGCCGAAGACCCGCTGTTCATCCTGTACACCAGCGGCACAACCGGCAAACCCAAAGGCATCCTGCACACACACGGCGGCTACCAGGTGTACATTTCCACCACGCTGGAATGGGCCTTCGACCTGAAAGACGAAGACCGCTGGTGGTGCGCCGCCGATCCGGGCTGGATTACCGGCCACAGCTACATCGTCTACGGGCCGCTGATTTTGGGCGCGACCGGCTTTATGTACGAGGGCGCGCCGAACTACCCCTATCCCAACCGCTGGTGGAAGATGGTCGAGGAATACGGCATCACCCACCTGTACACCGCCCCCACCGCCATTCGCGGCCTGATGCGTTTCGGCGACGCTTGGCCGAACCGCCACAACCTCAGCAGCCTGCGGATGCTCGGCTCGGTGGGCGAGCCGATCAACCCGGAGGCCTGGCGCTGGTATCACCGCGTCATCGGCAAGTCGCGCCTGCCGATTATTGACACCTGGTGGCAGACCGAAACCGGCGGTTTTATGATTACGCCGCTGCCCTCGGTCGGCCTCAAACCCGGCAGCGCCACCCGGCCCTTCCCCGGCATTGATGCCGACATTGTGGACGAACACGGCCAGCCCTGCCCGCCCGGTACGGACGGCCTGCTGGTCATCAAACAGCCCTGGCCGGGGATGCTCCGCACCATCTACGGCGACCCCGACCGCTACGTCAAACAATACTGGTCGTACTTCCAGGACAAAGGCTGGTATCTGGCGGGCGATTCGGCGCGCAAGGACGAGGACGGTTATTACCACATCATCGGCAGGATTGACGAGGTGATTAAAGTCAGCGGCTACCGCCTGGGGACGGCGGAGGTCGAGTCCGGGCTGGTCAGCCATCCGGCGGTGGCGGAAGCGGCGGTCATCGGCGTGCCGGACGACGTGCGCGGCAATGTCATTTACGCTTACTGCATCCTGCGCGCCGGTTTTGAGGGCAACGACGCGCTGGTTGATGCGCTCAAAGACCATGTGCGCCACGAAGTCGGGCCGATTGCCGTGCCGTCGCGCATCGAATTCGTGGCTTCGCTGCCCAAAACCAAGTCCGGCAAGATCATGCGCCGGGTGTTAAAAGCCCGCGCCATGGGCCAGCCGGAAGGCGACATCTCGACGCTGGAGGAATAGGACAAAAAAGGGGCGGGGGTTCTAAACCCGCCCCCTGCGTATGCGCCCGGCGCAGCGTTTTACGCCGTCTGGGCTTCCTTCACCAGAATAGCCTCAACATCCAGGTTGATCGTCACTTCCTTGCCCACCAGCCAGCCGCCGGCCTCCAGCGCCATATTCCACGTCAGGCCGAAGTCCTCGCGGTTGATTTTGGTCGCGCCATGAAAACCCACGCGCTCGTCCCCGAACGGGCTGGTCACCTGGCCGAGCAGTTCCACGTCCAGCGTCACCGGGCGCGTGACGCCGCGAATGGTCAGGTCGCCGGTGATTTTGGCCTGCCGCCCGTCGGCGCTGGCTTCCACCTTCGTGCTTTTGAAGGTGATGGTCGGGTAATTCGCCACATCCAGGAAATCGGCGCTCTTGAGGTGATTGTCCCGGTCGGCCAGGCCGGTCGAGATCATCGAAGTAGTATCAATAACGGCTTCAACATAAGACGCCGACGGGTTGGCCGGGTCGTAAACCAGCTTGCCGGTCACATTTTTAAAACCGCCGCGAACGGTGGTAATCATCATGTGGCGGGCCGAAAATTCGGCGGCGGTGTGGGCGGGGTCGAGCTTCCATTCCATTGTGTTTTCGCTCCTGATCGGTATGTGTTAACTCGTAAGTGGACTATAGTCCGTTTAATAGTTTTTATCATACCGGCTTTTGGAGCGAATTTCCATAAGAAGCTCATGAGAAAACGGACGATAGTCCGCTTACGGTGCGGTGTAGGTGATGCCCACCACGTTGCTGAACGGCGTGCAGTAAACCCGCGTGGTATCGTTCCAGGGCTGGCTGAAGCACAGATAATCCTCGCCCACCTCCGACAGCCGCCGCGCCGCGTCCGGCAGCGCCAGCAGGGTTTCCCCCGCGGCCACCGGGGCCGCGAACTGCACCGTGAAGGCCGTCCCGCCGGCGTTCAGCCGTTCCAGCAGCGCCCGCAGGTTAACCGCGCCCGGCTGCGCCGCCGCCGGACGAAAAACCGCCAGCCCAACCAGCGCCAGCGCCGCGACCAGCATCAAACCGACCACCCATTTTTTTGCCATTGTGTGCCTCACTTTATCGGATAGGCCGCGATCTGCGCCACCAGCTTTTGAGTCTCCACGCTCAGATACACCACCTGGCCCACCAGCCGCACGATGTAACCCTCGTCGTCCAGGCGGTTCGGGTCGTTGGTGATGCCGCTGCGCGCGTCGGTCGTCACGCGGTACTGCTCGATCACCCATTCCAGGGCGCTGCGGCTGCCCAGCTTATAAGCGTAGGCTTCCGGCGGGATGCCCTCCAGCGTCAGAAAATCGTTGACGCGCAGCGCCGTTTTATCGCGGCTCAGCGTCATCTTTTCCACCCGCAGCGAGGGCGGCACAGCGGGGTTTTCCACCCGCCGCAGCCCATATTCCGGCAGCGATTCGTAATGCAGGTGCAGGTCGGCCAGTTCGCGCCCGATGGCGGAAAAAGTCGTTAGTCCCAAGTCGTTAGTCGTTAGTCCCAAGTCGTTAGTCGTTAGTCCCAGGTCATTAGTCGTTAGTCCCAGGTCGCCGGTTTCCGGTTGAGCGCCGTCCGCCGTTTCCTGACTGGAGACTGCAGACTGGTGACTGCTGACTGTCACAAACGGCACGCGCGGCAGTTCCCGCTTGAGGTTGGCGGCGTAACGCTGGCGGTAGGCGGGATGGTGCAGCAGCGCGTACAGATGATAAAAAATGTCCTCTTTGGTGATGCTGGCGTCACCGTAATGTTCCCGGTACTGTGCCAGCGCCCAATCGCTGATGTTGTCCCGCCGCGCATAAGCCCGCGCTGCCGACTCCCCCTCTCCGTATGGAGAGGGGGCCGGGGGGTGAGGTTCATACGTGTACAGCGGGAAACACTGCGTCTTTTCCAGCAAGTCCACACACGGAATAAAATTGGTCATCAGCGCCATGAAGGGTTTGCTGCTGCCTACGCCGCTGACGCAAATCACCCGGTTCTCGCGCTCCGTCTCCGGCGTGGGGAAGATACGCGGGAACTGGTAGGTACGATTGATGAACAGCCAGTCAAAATAGAGGTGCTGCTTTGTGAATGGTCTATACAGAGATGATCTCAAATAGGTTTCTGAGAACTCACCGTATCTTAGCCCTTGCATCCTTTCTTTGAGGCTGCCATCCCATTTGATATGAAGTTTTACAAAGTTGTCTATATCCTTTGGCCGACCTGCGCGTTTATAACGATCTACTTCACTGTTGTAATCGTCAACGAATTCGCGCATTCGCTGTGCAAGTACGTCTTTTTGAAAACTATAAACAACACTATCGCGGTTTGTTTTCACGCCGCTGCTGTACGTTTCAAAAATCGCCTGCCCGCGCCCGGCTTTGGCGTCTTTCGTCCCCAGCGGCAGCAGAGCGTCCCAGTCCGTTTGCAGCCCTTCCGTCAGCCAGATATTGTTTTCGTCAGGTGTCAGCAGGCGCAGCGGTATCTGCGCCAGCGTTTTGTCCTCGATGACGGCCAGCTTTTGCCCGGCCTTCAAATAATCGTCCACCTGATACAGATAAACGCGGGCGGGGATATCCGGGTCATGGTCTTTGCGACGGACTAAAAAGGTGATGCCGACCCCAACGCGGATCAGATCGCTGAAGATGTTGCCGCCTTCTTTGCGCCGGCGTTCGCCGCTGGTGCGGGCGTTGCCCTTAAAATCCAGATGGTAAATGGCGGAAAACTCGCGCCCCAGCCAGTAGCGCATCCCGTCGAAGGCGATGCCGTCCAGAAAGCCGTTGTTGCTGACGAAAGCCACGATGCCCTCGTCCGCAACGCGGTCGCTGGCCCAGCGGAAGGCTTTCACGTAGGGGTCGCTCAGGGCGTTGCGCAGCGTGGCCGTGCCGGCGTGGCTGTAGGTTTCCTGCACGCGGCGGTCAAGCACCGCGTAGGCGCGGTTTTTGTTGTTGTCGTTTTCGTTCACCTGGCCGGCGTTGTAGGGCGGGTTGCCCAGGATGACGGTCAGTTCGGCCCGGCGCTGGCGCTCCACGCGCTGCGTATTGGCCTCGGTGAACAGGCTCATCTGGCGGTTTTCGGCCAGGTCGAAGGTATCCACCAGGCAGATGCCCTCGAAGGGCGCGTATTCGCCCATCGCTTCGTAGTAGGCGTGTTCGATGTTCATGCTGGCGATGTAGTAGGGCAGCAGCATGACCTCGTTGCAGTGCAGTTCGTGGGCATATTTGTGGGGCAGGGCGCTCGGTTTGCTGCGGCGAATTTCTTCCATCACGCGCAGGATGAAGTTGCCGGTGCCGACGAACGGGTCGAGGATATGCACGCCGGGGTCGGCCAGGCTGCGGTTGAACTCGCGCCGCAAAAGGTCTTCCACGCTGCGTACCATAAACTGCACGATGGGCTGCGGGGTGTAAACGATGCCGTGTGTGTCGGCCACCTTAACGCTGAAGCCCTGGAAAAACTGCTCGTAAACCGTGTTCAGGAAGTTCTGTTTCTCGTTGTAATCGCCGATGGTGGCGGCGGTGGTTTCAATCGCGCCGTAAAAGTGGTCAAGCTCGCGCATGAAGTCGTCGCGGTTGAAGTATTTGCCGGTCAGGGCGTCCACCACCGTTTCGATCTCGCGGGCGATGGCGTTCTGGCGGGTGAAGCGCTCGTTGTGGAAGACGCGCCGGAAGATGCGCTCGGTGAGGATGTGCTGGATGAGCATTTCTTCAACGGCGTCTTTGCTCAGGTTGGGGTTGATGGCGCTGCGGCACAGGTCAAAGAAGCGGTCGAAAGCCTGTTTGTAGGCCAGGCTGCGGCTGTACTCGCGTTCGATCAGGGCGTCCAGGGACTTCGCCACTTCCGGCACGCGGTCTTTAAACGCGGCGACGGCCTGTTCCCATTCCTCGATGGCCGGTTTGGTGTAGCTGAAGAAGGCTTGCAGGATGTTGACCAGCGCCTGGGGCCGTTCGGCGTCCAGGTCGGCGGCCAGCACCTCGCGCCCGTCCTGGAACAGGATGGCCTGGTCGGGCGACTGGAACAGGATGTTATCGCGGGGGTAGCCGGCCTCGAACTTCCTGCGGATTTCGGCGCGCAGGTCGTCCTGGCTGTCTTTGGCTTCCCAGGCGCCGTAGCGCAGGTTAAAGCGCGTCAGCACCGCGCCGTCCAGCCGGATGCTGCGGTTGTTGGGCAGCTTAAGCGGGTGCTGTTCGTTGAATGTGTAGCCGGCCTGCCGGGCGCAGTAGCCCAACAGGTCGGCGAAGGCCGGGGCGACGTTGCCTTCGGTCACCAACCCCATCTGGCGTTTTTCGCTCACCATCTCGAAATACTGCCGGATCGGTTTGCTGTTGGGGTTGAGGGATAGTCGAGTCATACACCTGTCCTGCCGCTGATAAGTGAAAAGTGTAACGCAGACGCCGCGCGGGGACAAGTCGGGGGCTTAATCCCGTCGGCAGCAAAGTCTCACCCGAATTTGGGGGAGATTTAGAGGGGGTCTGATCACCATCACGGCTGTGTTGGTTGACCTGAATGTTTTTGAAGCGATTACCCTGCATTAAGCCATTCCTTGTTGTATATTCGCTCCGAATTTGTGCTACAATCCAGAGTGTTGGGGTATTCAAACCCGCAACCGGCAAACTGTGTGATTCACGGTCGTACAAGGGAGTCCTTATTCGTGGCGAAATCACGGACTGAACAACTGGTGGAGCGCCTGCGTGACTTGCAGGCTAGTTCCGGCGACGTGGAAGCCGCCGCCATCGTCAGCGTAGACGGCCTGAGCATGGCATCGTCCCTGCCCGGCCATATCGAAGAAGACCGGGTGAGCGCCATGTCCGCCGCCATGCTGTCGCTGGGCGAACGCATCTCGACCGAGCTGGGCCGGGGGATGCTGGAACAGGTGATGGTGAAGGGGGAAAACGGCTACGTAATCCTCACCGCCGTCGGGGAAGAAGCCGTCCTCACGGTGCTGGCGCGCAAAGAAGCCAAACTGGGGCTGATCTTCCTGGATGTGACCCGCACGGTAGACGCCCTGATGCAGATCGTCTGAATATTACCAAGCGATAAATCTCCGTGCGCGAACCGAGCGGCCTATACTACCCGAACCGCATCGCCCGGTATTTTTTCCAGGCGATGGAAGACGTTATGGGGCAAAACGGCCTGAACGTCGTCCTCAGCCTGGCCGGACTGGAAGCCTATATCGGGCATCCGCCGCCGGATAACCTGGCCGGCGAGTTTGATTTCACGGCGATGGCGGCCATCCAGGAGGCGCTGGAGGAAATGTACGGGGCGCGCGGCGGGCGCGGCATGGCGCTGCGTATCGGCAGGGCCAGCTTTTCCCAGGGGATGCGGACGTTCGGCGCGCTGGCGGGCGTGGATACGCCGGCCTTCCGGGCGCTGCCCCGTGATGCGCGCGGTCGCCTGGGGCTGATGGCGCTGGCGAATGTTTACAGCAGTTTCACCGATCAGCAGTCCTCGGTCGAAGAAGACGGTTCGACCTATCGCTTCGTGGTGGAAAACAGCCCTATGGCCTGGGGACGCATGAGTGATAAACCGGTCTGCCACGCCCTGGTTGGCACGCTGCAAGAATGTATGCGCTGGATTTCCAACGGCTACGAGTATTACGTCTACGAGTCGGCCTGTCATGCCTGTGGGAGCGAAACTTGCGTCTTTACCATCAACAAAACGCCGATAGGGGGTAAACCCACGTGAGCGACAAACCCAAAATCCTGATCGTCGAGGACGATCTTGATCTGGCCGAAATGTTAAATGCCTATTTTCGCGCCTTAAGCTACGACGTGCTGACTGCCGCCTGGGGACGCGAAGCCCTGGAGATCAGCAGCCAGGAAAACCTGAACCTCATCATGCTGGACATCCGGCTGCCGGATATTGACGGCTACGAGGTCTGCCGCCAGCTTCGCACCCAGCGCCGCACGCAGAATTTGCCCATCATCTTCCTGACCGAAAAACGCGACCGGGTGGACAAACTGCAAGGGCTGGAACTGGGCGTGGTGGATTACATCACCAAACCGTTCGATATTCAGGAACTGCGCCTGCGCGTTCGCAACGCCATCACCCGCGCCGCCCGCCAGAGCCTTTCTAACCCGGTGACGGATTTGCCGGAAGGCGAGCTGGTGGAGGAACGGCTGACCGGCCTGCTTTACAGCGACCAGAACTGGGCCGCGCTGCTGCTTTCGATGACCGGCCTGTCGGACTTTCGGGAGCTGTACGGCTTCGTGGCCGCCGACGACGTGCTGCGGGCCGTCACGCTGATGGTACGCAACGCCGTGCGCGAACACGGCGGCGAGGACGATTTTATCGGCCACCTGGGGGCTGAGGACTTTCTGATTCTGACCGCGCCGGACAAGGTGAATATCATCCGCGAGCGAGTCGAAAACCGGGTGCGGCTCTCGCGCGAGTATTTTTACCGCGACCGCGACAAAACACAGCCCACCCACGAGTCCAGCCAGCTTCAACTGCGAAGCGGCGTGGTGCTGCACGACCAGGGGCCGTTTAACGACGTGGAGAGTTTAAAACAGGCGCTGTATTCGGCGGCGGTGCCGGCGTAGGGGCAGCCCTGACCCTCGAACGGAAAAGAGGGGATTATGCAAAAACACGGGCGCGAAGATGATAAGGAACGCGCGCGGCGCATCCAGGAACAGCAAATCCGCGCGCGCGACCCCGGCCCGTCCAAGATCAGAGGTTATGACTGGGACAAACACGCACAGCGCAGCCGGCAGGTGCACAAAAGCCGCCAAAAACCCCTGCTAATAGACCTGTTCGACATCCTGCCCCGGCGCTGGAAAGGCGCTGTGGTCGGCCTGGCGGTGGGGCTGCTGCCGCTGATCGCGGGGCAGGTCTTTTTGCCCGGCGACTGGAAAATCCTCGGCCTGCTGGGTTTGATGATCTGCGGGGTGGTTGGTTTTGTCATCGGCAAGGCGGCGCAGGACGAGATCAAAAAGTGGTGAAACGCCGGTTCAGTTGTGCCGTGTCTGCCGGCTGGACAGCACCCACAGGACGGCGATGACGCCGATTGTAACCGGCAGAACCCAATCCAGGAGCTGCGGGTTGGCGGCCAGGTTGAGGATAAAAATCGCCAGCGCGCCGGCCAGCACGACGGTCACAACGACATTCTGAAGATTCTTCCAAAACATCGCGCACCTCCTTTATTTTTGGCTCAACTGTAGGAAGAGTGAAAAGGATTGGGCAAACTATACCACATGGAATTTCCAATCACCGATATACTCAGTCAAGCACAAAGCGAACAATGG
>QUBZ01000043.1 GCA_014338005.1 Chloroflexota bacterium
CCGGTGAATACCGCCTGATAACCCGCAGCGGCAGCCAGATATGGCTGCAGATACACCGCTTCCCGGTGTGGGATGCCGAGAAGAAACGGGTGGCGCGGATTTACGGCGTGGCACAGAACATTAACGCGCACAAAGAGGCCGAGGCGCAAAAGCTGCGGCTGGCGCTTCAGCGGGAGCGGCTGAAACTGCTCGGCCAGTTCGTGCGCGCCATTTCGCACGACTTCCGCACCACGCTGGCGAACATCGAAACCAGCCGCTACCTGATCGAACGCGCGTTAAACGAGGAAACACGCCAGGCTATGCAGCCCCGCCTGCACCGGATTCACGAGTGCGTGGATCGCTTGAGCGGCCAGTTAGATAACCTATATACGGTATCCGCCGTCACCGACCCGAACACCGAGCCGCACAATCTCAACCACCTGATCGAAAGCCTGATGCGGGAGCAGGCCGTCCATGCCCAGGAGAAAAACCTGCTTTTTACCTTTAACGCGCATCCTTACCTGCCGTTGATTGCGGTTAACGCGGCGGAGATGGCGCGGGCGATCCGGCATCTGATCGTGAACGCCATCACCTACACGCCGTCGGGCGGGTCGGTCACGGTCAGCACGCGGCTGGCCGAGGAAAACATCCTGATCGAAGTGCGCGATACCGGCATGGGCATCGCCCCGGAACACCAGCCGCATATTTTTGAGCTGTTTTACCGCGCCGATGCCTCGCGCACGATTGACTCCGGTGGCATCGGCTTGGGCCTGAGCATTGTCAAAATGGTTGTCGAGGCGCACGGCGGGCAGATCAACATGGAAAGCTCCCCTGACGGCACCGCTTTTGTCATTACCCTGCCGGTCGTCCAGTTTGAGGCCGCTCCTCCGCCGGCATCCTGAAAGGATTGACCATGCAGCCGATTACCGATCGTGTTTATGCCGTACCCGGTATGTCCATCGGGCGGATTTATATCATCACCGGCGATGATGGCCTGGCGCTGGTGGATACCAGCCTGTTGCCGCAGACGCCGCAGCGCCTTCAGCCGCAGCTTCGGGCGCTTGGTTATGACCTGGAGGACATCCGGCATATCCTCATCACCCACGCCCATCCTGACCATATCGGCGGGCTGGCGGCTTTTCAGCGGGTCGCCAACCCGCGCACATACACCCACCGGCGCGATGCCCCGGTCGTGCGCGGCGAATCGCCGATGGTGAGGCCCCGGCGCGAAGACCTGCGCGGCGTGTTCCGGCTGATGAGTTATACAGGCGGTTTTGCGCCGCCGAACCCGGCGCGGGTGGACGTTGACCTTAAAGAGGGCGACATTCTGGACGCGATTCTGCCTGGGCTGCAAGTGGTGGAAACCTTCGGCCACAGCCCCGGCCATGTGGCCTTCTGGTGGCCGGAAAAACGGCTGCTGTTCGGCGGCGACCTGGTGTTTCACCTGCCCTGGGGGCTGACGCTGCCTCTGGCGGCCTTTACGCCGGATATGGCCGAGGCCAAACGGTCGGTGCTGAAGGCCGCCGAGCTAAACCCGGACATCCTGTGTCCGGGGCATGGCGCGCCCATCGTCGGCGGCGCAGGGGCAAAACTGCGCGCCTTCGCCGCCCGGCTGAAGCTGTAAAAATCAGCCCGGCTATGACAGCATTTTCTGCAAGCTGTCGCAAAATTTCGATTGCGCTTATAATGTAAAAATGTAAATAAAATGGGGAAATTAATGATGTTACGCCGTCTGCTGGTCGTTGCTGTGGTTGGTTTTTCCCTCTCTGCCGGGGTGTCGTCGCTGCGCCCGCCGCCGGTTTTTGCTTCTGGGAACTGGAACGGCCAGGACACCTACCACGTGCCGATCTCCTGGTGCGCCGTGCGGGGCAGCCCGGCGGTGGATAACCCGAACCTGGCCGGGGATGCCACCACCAACAATATCCTCTGGCGGCGGCACGAACGCCCCACCGACAATATCTACGTTAACCCCACCGGCATCACTTTTCGCTCGGCCATCAACAGCTTCGCTATGCAGGGTTTCAGCTTCCCCACCTTCACCGATACCACCCCGACCCCCAACACCGGACGACCGGGCGACCTGCGCGACATCACCGACAACCCCACCGAATTTCTCACCATGGTCAACCTGTGCGGGCAGGAATGGAGCAAGCTGGGACGCGCCGGTGTTGGCATCATGGCGATCAACATCAACCTGTTTCATAACGCAGCGGGCGACTACCTGAACACCGTCGGTTATGGCGGCTGCCTGCAGAACGCCGCCGGCGCCTGCATTGTGCCGATCAACGGGCGGGCCGCGCTGGCCGACAACCACTACCTGTACCCCGGCGTGCCGAACCCGAACTGGCCGCCGACCCCTGGCGACCCCAACGGCACAAGACGGTTTACGGCCAACGGGCTGCCGATCACCGACCCCTGGGACATCGCCGCCGGACACGCTTTTGCGCGGGCGATGGGGCTGCCGGAACGGTTGAACGTATTCGCCCTGATGATGCCGGCGCTGCAAGATAACAACGGCGACGGCCAGGCCGATAACCGCAGCCTTAACTCGACCGAAGTGGCTGCCCTGCGCGCTGCCGCCGCCAACGTGCCGCATGTCGAAACCGATCCGCAGGGTCAGTTTGATCCGGGCGCGTTCGTCACCCACGAACACTACGACGGTATTGCCGAGTTCGACGATCAGCCGCCGCACCTCGATCTGTCGCACGTGACCGCCGGGCTGGAACTGGAAACCAACCGGGTCTTTTTCGACCAGCACGTTCTGGGGCTGCTGCCAGAAGAAGAACAGATGGAATTCTGGTTTTTGCTGGACACCGACGGCGCGGATTTTGGCGCGGACTCCGGCCTGCTGGCCGAGTCTGGCGTGCCGGAAACCCATTTTGAAGGTGTCGAACTGGTGGCGCGCGTGGTCGTGCAGGATGGCGTGGTCACGCTGGTGGAAGTAAGCCAGTACGCCGAAGGCGGCCTGTTCCCGGTGGACGGCTACAGCGCCGAACTGCTGACGCTGGTGATGCACCCCATCACGCTGCCGGAGGGTGAAGGCGAACCGGAAGCCGCGCCGATTCCGGTCAGCCATTCGGTGCGGCTGGAACTGCCGGACGAGCTGCACGACATCGAAGCCGGGCAGGAGTTCCGCCTGCATGTCATCACCACCCACGAGGCGCGGGAATTTGTAGACCACCTGGACGACGACGAAGGGCGGCATGGGCGGGCCTTCACGCTTGAACCGCCGGTTTTCCCGCACTGTGCGGCCCGCGCCGACGGCGCGCCGGGCGGCAACGTGCCGGTGGTGCTGGACGGCCTGACGCCAAACGCGCCCATTCACGGTCTGCTCGGCCCTGACCTGGTTTTTACCGGCGTCAGCGACGAGCAGGGCGGCGGCCTGATAAACCTGCCCATCCCGGAGGGAACCGAGCCGGGTTATCACCTGGTTACGGTCGGCGTGGACGATACCGCCCTGACCGCCGACTGCGTGGTTTTCGTGCAGGAACAGCCGGGCGACACCCGCACGCCGCCGGTGGAAGTGACCGTCCCGGCGGACGAAACGCCGGCTGCGACGCCGCCGGTTGTTATCTCCACGCCGCAGCCGGGCGCGGCCTTCGCCCTGCTGACCAGCTACGAAGACCTGCTGCGCTGGCAGGGGCGCAATCTCAACCGGCTCGGCGCCCTGCTCGAAATCCTGGCGCGCCGGCGCGAAGTGCGCCCCGCCCTGCTGGCGGAACTGGTCGCCGGCTACGAGGCGCTGCTCCGGCGGCAGGCCGAACGCCTGGAACGTTTCGAGGCTTTAATCGAAAAATACGTCAATGACTGACCGCTGCCTGCCGCTGGCGGCATATGACGGAGCATCCGGCTATGCCTGACTCCTTTAACCTGTCCGATGTGATGATCTCTTATTCGCGCAAGGATAAGGATTTCGTCCAGCAGCTTGCAGATGCGCTGAAGCAAAACGGGCGTGAAGTGTGGGTGGATTTTGACGACATCCCCTACAGCGCCGAATGGTGGCAGGAAATCGAGGCGGGCATTGAGGGCGCTAATGCGTTTATATTTGTCATCTCGCCGGACTCGATCAATTCCGACGTGTGCCGCCGCGAGATTGACCACGCCATTAAACATAACAAGCGGCTCATCCCCATCCTGCGGCGCGAACTGACCGAGGCGGCGGATCGTAAGGCCGTTCATCCGGCGGTCGCTTCGCGCAACTGGATTTTTTTCCGCGAAACCGACAAATTCGACGACGCGCTCAGAACCCTGCTGCGGACGCTGGACGCCGACCTGTCGCATATCCAGCTTCATACCCGGCTGCTGGTGCGCGCCCGCGAATGGGACGGCAAAAAACGCCGGGGCAGCCTGCTGCTGCGCGGCGACGACCTTCAGGAAGCCGAAAAATGGCTGGCGGAAGGCATCCAGCGCGACCCGCCGCCCACCGAGCTGCAAATCCAGTTCATCACCGCCAGCCGCAAAGGCGCCAACCGCTTCCGGCGTATCATCGGCGGGGCGATGGCGGCGGCGCTGGTCATCGTCAGCATCCTGGCGGTGGTGGCCTACAACCAGTCGTTAGAAACCGAAAAGGCACTCCAGCAGGCCAACGTGGCGCTGACCCAGGTGGCGATGGAAGCCGACGCGCGCGGCACGGCGCAGGCGGAGGCGATTAAGGAAGCCGACGCCCGCGCTACCCAGGCCGTCATCGCCCTGAACAACGAAGCGACCGCCCGCGTGGCCGAAGGCATCGCCAAAGAAGAAGCCGACAACGCCGCGACGGCGGCCAAAGACGCGCAGGAAAACGCCGCCACCGCCACCGTCGCGCGCGGCCAGGCGCAGATCGAAGCCGGGAACGCCCGCAATTCCGCCGCCACCGCCCAGGCCAACGCCACCCGCGCCGCCGAAAACGCCAACGAGGCCGCCACCCGCGCCGTCGAGGCCGCCCAGAACGAACAGACCGCCATCGCAGCGGCGGCCACCAGCGCCCGCCGCGCCACCGAATCGGCAGAAAATGCCAATGCTGCCATGACGGCGCAGTTCCAGGCGGAGCAGAACGAAGCGACCGCGACCGCTGCCCAGGGCGCGGCGGAGGAAGAGTCCCGACGGGCGCGCGCCCTGGCGCTGGCGACCGCCTCAAAAACCGCCCTGGCCGAAGGCAACCGCCCGCTGGCCTTGCAGCGCGCGCTGCTGGCTTACAGCCTGCGCCCCGACCTGGCCGAAGTGCAAAGCGCCCTGTACGAAGCCAGTTTTTCCTCCGGGCTGCGCTACCGTTTTTCGCTCGATGACGTGCGGGTTGAGTTTTTGTCCTTCAGCGACGACGGCGCGCGCGCCCTGGGACGGGATGGCGGCGAACTGCTGGCCTACAGCCTGACCAGCGGCCAGCCTGTGACGCCCGCGCCGGGGGATGCCGCCCGCAGCGCGCGCCTGCACACCGCCGACGGCGGGCTGGAGCTGCGTAATATGGGCCTAAATCTCATCCTGGTGGATACGGCCAGCGGCGATGTCCTGCGTACATTTACGCATACCGAGATGATCGGCAGCGCCGAGTTTAGCCCGGATGGCCGCCGCATCATCTCCGGCCTGAGAAACGGTCGAGTGCATCTATGGGATGTCCAGACCGGCATCGAACTTCATCGTTTCACCGGCCATATCGCGGGAATTCGCAGCGCGGCTTTTAACAACGATGGGACGCTGGCCGTTTCCGTCTCGGATGATGGCAGCGTCCGCGTCTGGGATTTACGCTCGCTGTCGCCGTCCAACTTTTCCTCGGCGGATACACCCGTCGGCTTCGGCGCGCTGCTGGCGTTCAGCCCCGATGGGCGGCTGGCGCTGTCCGCCATTCGATCAGCGCCTTATCAGGTATACGTATGGGATGTAAGCACCCGCGCGCCGCTGGCCGGTTTCCCGGCGGTCGCCAGCGACTCGGTACAGTACGGCCTGTTCAGCCCGGACGGTTCGCGGGTATGGTATGGAACGTTCACCGATGCCGTCATTAAAAATCTGGACACCGGCGAGGTGCTGCCGCTGGCGGTCGAAAAACCCTATTTCCTGCAAGCGGCAGCCTGGAGTCCCGATGGCCGCTGGCTGCTGACCACAGGCTACGATGACGTGATTCTGCTGGATGCTTCTAATGGCGCGGAGCGCCACCGTTTCACGCGATTTGCTTCCCCGGCGCAGCGGGTGGCCTTCAGCCCGGACAGCCAGACCGTGTTTTTCACACGCGGCAGCCGCCTGGAAATCTGGGATATTTCCACCGATCCGCCCCGCCAGATCAACGGCGCGGAGGATGCCATCCGGGATGAACCGGTGGTCGTATACCAGGACACCCAGGTGTTCACCGGCCAGCGGGACGGCGTGGTGCGGCTGTGGGATGTGATGACCGGCCAGACCATCAAAACGCTGCTGGGACACCGGGAAGGCATCGGCAGCCTGGCGCTCAGCCCGGACAAAAAACTGATCGCCGCCGCCTCGTATGACCGCACCCTGCGCGTGTGGGATGTGGAGACGCGCCAGAACATCCTGACCATCACCAGCGCCGATGTGCTGCTGCGTATTGGTTTTACGCCCGATGGCCGCCGGGTTTACGGCCTCGATGCGGTCAACAATACACTGCTGCAGTGGACAGTCCCTGACCTGAGCGACGGTATCGAAAGCCTGATTCAACAGACCTGCTCGGAATATGCGCTGCCGCCCATCTCCGAAGATGAACAGGCGCAGTTTAACCTGGACGACGGCGAGGGCTGCGAGGCGCTCGGCCTGGTAGACCAGGGCGGCGGGCCGGAAGCGGTGGTGATGGCCGCGCCCACGCCGGAAGCTGCCGTGCCGGTCGGCGCGGCTGCGCTTCTGCCGGCCAGCCTGGAAGCCGAAAACGCGGCGGTGTACGCGCCGGGCGGGTGGGAGCGCCGGGACGACCCGGCAGCCAGCGGCGGCGCGTATCTGGTCAACACCGGCGCGGACAGCAGCGCGCCCCTGTCGCTGGATTTCGCCGGGGCGGGCGTGGTGGTGACGTTCGCGCGGGATGCGGGTTTCGGCGCGTTCGCCGTCGAGATAGACGGCGCGATTATCGAAGCCGGGAACGCTGCCGGTCAGCCGTCCAGCTTCGGCCAGATCACGATTACCGGCCTGGAAGATGCGCCCCATACGCTGCGAATTCTGCCGCTGGCGGCGCAGGTGGGCATTGACTCGTTCACCATCCAGGCCGCGCCCGTTCAGATCGCGGCAGCGCCGCCTGCCGAAATATCGCCAGAAGCGACTGCTGAAGTTTCGCCGGAAGCGACCGGAGACGTGACGGCTGAAGCCTCGCCGGAGGCTGCACCGGAAGCGACGGGCGAAGTCACGCCCGAAGTCTCGCCGGAGGCGACCGCCGAACTGTCCGGCACGAGCGGTTGGGTGCTGACCGGCGACGGCTGGTATATCTCCGCCGGGCCGAGTTTTAACGCGCTCGATGTAGAGCAGCCGGTTGACCTGAGCGATGGTTTGCCCCGGCAGCTAACCTTCCGGTCGCTGCTGCGCGTGGCCGATCTGGGTGGCTCGGTGGCGGCGGTGCAGGCCAGCGCCGATGGCGAAAACTGGGCGCTGCTGCATACGGTCGCGCCCACCGAATTGTGGACGGACAGCGTGGTTGATCTGTCGGCCTACGCCGGGCAAACGCTGCGGCTGCGGTTCGTGTGGTTCTTCACGCCGCCGGATTCAGATCAGCCGCCGGACTTCTGGATAGTGGACGCCATCCAGGTGCGCGAGGCCATACCGCCTACCGAAACGCCGACCGAGACACCTTCGCCCATACTGGAGATCGCCACCGTCACGCCGTCGCCGAGCGAAACGCCGACTCTGCCGCCGCTGCCGACCGAACCCCCCGCGCCGGCAGTGCTGCCGACCGCCCCCGACACGCCGACGCCGGTTTACACCGAGCCGTACTTCGCCCCGGACGGCAGCGTTTGGATCGGAGAAGGCGGCTGGACACTGGCCGATGGTATTTTTGTCGCCGGCGAAACCTACGAACAAGCCTCGATTACCCGCCAGGAAAACATCGGCCCGACTGCCGACGGCTGGGAATTGCGTTTCCAATCGCTGCTCAACGCGCCGGAGTTCGACGGTTCGTTCGCGGCAGTGGAAATCAGCCTCAACGGCGGCGAGTGGCAGCCGGTGATCGCTGTGCCGCCGTCGCCGGACTGGACGCCCTTAACCTTCGATCTCAGTCTGTACAAAGGGCTGTCCGTCCGCCTGCGGCTGGCGTGGTATTATGTGCCGCCGGTGGAAGGCCACCCCGCCGACTCCTGGTCGGTGACAGGTTTTGAGATTGTGCCGGTCGCGCCCACGCCGGAGCTGACCGTCGAGACGACTCCCGAAGCGACCGCCGCATCCATCACCGAATTCACGGCGGAGCCGCTGCCGTTTGATACGGTCGCGCCGGCGGCGGAAACCGCCGAGGCCACGCCGGAGGCCGCCGCGCCGTAAAGCGCGCGGTTGGCGCGGTCAATCCCGCGCGGTACAATCCGCCGCACCGAAGAATACCGGCGGAGGGCCTGTGCCGGACGAAACCTTTGAAGTGGAACTGACCGACATGGCGCACGGCGGCAGCGCCATCGGGCGGCACGCCGGGCGGGTGGTGTTTGTGCCGTACACCATTCCCGGCGAACGCGCCCTGGTGCGGCTGACCGGCGAAAAAGGCCGCGCTGCCTTCGCCGAGGGTCTTCAACTGCTCGAAGCATCCGCCGACCGGATATTCCCGCGCTGCCCGCATTTCGGGCCGGGGCGCTGCGGGCGCTGCCAGTGGCAGCATATCGCCTACCCGGCGCAGCTTTTGCTCAAACAGGATGTGCTGGCCGACCAACTGGCGCGCATCGGCGGTTTTGACGAGGCCGACGTGCGCCCGGTGAAACCGTCCCCGCTGGAATGGAACTACAACCATCACATGACCTTTGACGTGACCGCGCCGGACGGCACCCCCCGGCTGGCTTTGCCATCCGCCGAGACCGGACGGCTGGTGACGATTGACGAGTGTTTTATCCTGCACCCGGATTTGCTGGCGCTCAAAGATGCGCTTGACCTGAACGAACTGGCGGGGGTTGAACGAATCAAGTTACAGATCGGCACGGGCGGTGCGCCCATGCTCATCCTGACGATGGCGAGTGAGGATGCGCCGGAACTGCTGGCCGACCTGCCCGCCAGTGTCAACCTGCTGCTGCCGGATAACGAGCCGGTCAACCTGATCGGCGAGTCGCATGTGCGTTACACGGTCGGCGGGCGGAACTTCCGCGTGACGGCGGGCGCATTTTTCCGCCCTAACGTGTCGCAGCTTGAGGGGCTGGTTTCGGCGGTAATGGACGCGCTCGACCTGGGCGACAGCCCGGCGGTGCTTGACCTGTACACAGGCGTCGGCTTGTTCGCCGCTTTCATCGCGCCGCGCGCCCGGCTGGTAACGCTGGTCGAAAGTTACCCGCCCGCCGCCACCGATGCCGACGAAAATCTGGCCGATTTCGACAATGTGGATATTTTCGAGGGCGCGGTCGAGAATGTGCTGGATGCGCTGGACGACCGCTACGACGCGGCGGTGCTGGACCCGCCCCCCGACGGCCTCAGCCGCGCGGCGCTGGACGGCCTGCTCAACCTGGACGTACCGCGTCTGGTGTACGCCAGTGCCGACCCGTCCACGCTGGCGCGCGATGGCAAACGCCTGGCGGCGGCGGGCTACCGGCTGCTGTACGTCCAGCCGCTTGACCTGGCTCCGCAGACCTTCATGGTGGATGCCGTCGCCGTGTTCGAGCGAAAGTGAAGCATGTCCGATTACAATTCCGCCCCGCCTGAGCCGCTGCCGGCGGCTTCCGCCGTCCAGATGGCGCTGGATATGCCCTGGAAAGCCGTTAATGAACTGGAGCGCCGGCTGCTGCTGCCGCTGGCGCGGCTGCGTTTTGCGCTGGCTGGCGTGGCCTGGGGCGCGGGTTGGAAGCTTTACGGCCTGCCCATTATCCAGAAGCACC
This sequence comes from Chloroflexota bacterium, assembly GCA_014338005.1. Lineage (GTDB taxonomy): Bacteria > Chloroflexota > Anaerolineae > Aggregatilineales > Phototrophicaceae > CFX2. Next base: position 9,939 of record QUBZ01000043.1, read on the forward strand.
GGCGCAGCACGCTGGTCATCGGCGCGCGGCTGGAACTGCGCTCGACCGTTCGCAGCAACCCGCTCGGCCCACAGCATCCGGTCATCCTCAGCACCCGCCGCCCCGGCGCGGTTCTGCAAATCGGCGATGACTTCGGTATGACCGGCGGCGGCATCATCGCCGAAGAACGGATCATCATCGGCAGCCGCGTCACCGTTGGCGCAAACACGATTATCGCCGATACCGACTTCCACCCGCTTGACCCGGCGCGCCGCCGGGCCGCCCCGCTGGACGGCGCAACCGCGCCCATCACCATCGAGGATGATGTATTCATCGGGATGCAGTGTTTAATTCTGAAAGGAGTCTCGCTCGGCGTGGGCTGTGTCATCGGCGCAGGCAGCGTAGTCACGCGGGACGTGCCGCCCGGCGTGATCGCCGCCGGCAGTCCGGCGCGGGTTATCCGGGCGCTGTAGGCCGCAAAAAACGAAGCAGCCCGCCAGGGGCGAGCCGCTTCGGACAATCTGAGCAGGCCAGCCGCTCAGGCAGGTTGAGCGATTTGCAGTGTTTTGGCCGCCTCGACGATGATCTGCGCGGCGGACTCCATATCCCACTTGTCGGTATTGATGACCAGGTGATAGAGCAGCGGATCGTCCCACTGCACCTTGAAGTTCTGCCGCAGGTAGCGGGCGCTGGCCTGGTCGTGTTCGTCTATACGCTGGCGGGCGGTGATTTCGTTCACCCCTTCCGCCTGCTGCACCCACTGGATACGTTTTTCAATCGGCGCTTCGATACGCACGTGCAAAACGCCCGGTTTATCCTTGAGGATAACCTGCCCGCCGCGCCCGATGATGATGACGCCGCCCTGTTGGTAGGCGCTCAACATGGTGGAGTTCACCAGTTCGACAAACCAGTCGGCATCCATCTGCGCTTCCAACCCGCCCCACGAGAGTTTGGGAGCCGCGCTTTTGCTGCCAACCAACGGCCCGAAAATTAATTCAACCAGATGGTCACGAAACCCCTTCACCTTAAATTCCTGTTCGGAAATGTCTACAAAGCCCTGCTCCGGCAGGCCGGCTTCGGCAGCCGCCTGCATGATGAGCTGGCGGTCGAGTATCCGGTAGCCCAGGATTTCACTCACCCGAACGGCAATGACATTTCCACCGCTGCCATATTGACGAGACATGGTAATCGCGGACATAACACACCTCCCGATACCAATGAGCGGTTATCTTTATTATAATTCAGATTTGAGGGGCTTTAACCAGGATAGGCGTATATGTCCCACATTTTCATCAGCTACAGCAAACAGAACCTCGCCTTCGCGCGCTATCTGCGGGCGCTGCTGGAAGGCGAAGGTTTTGCGGTGTGGATGGACGAAACCCAACTGCCGCCCAGCGCCCGCTGGTGGAAAAGCATCGAGCAGAATATCGAAAGCTGCGCCGCCTTCGTGGTGGTCATGTCGCCCAACGCTTACGAGTCCGATTGGGTGGAGCGCGAAATCCTGCTGGCGGAAGGCCGCAAACGCCCGATCTTCCCGGTGCTGCTGGCGGGCGAAGCCTGGTCACGGCTGGCGAACATTCAGTATGAGGACATGCGCGGCGGGCTGCGGGCCGCGCCGTCGGCGCATTTTTTGAACGCCCTGGGCAGCCGCGTGCCGCGCTCCGGCAGAGGCCGCGTGCTGGATTTCGCCGTCGTCAACGGCGATCTGCTGGACATCGAAGCCGATGTGGTGGCGCTGCGTTACAACGCGGTGCATCAGGCTTACAGCGGCCCGGCGCGGGTGGCAGCGGAACGGCTGATTAAGGCCAGCGTCCCTCCGCCGCAGCTTATGCCGCCACTGGGCGAACACCGGCTGGTGCCGGCGCAGGGCGTCATCGGCGCGCGGCAGGCGCTTTTTGTTGGGCTGCCCCGCTTAATTCAGATGGGATATACCGGCATCCGGGAATACAGCACCCGCGTTTTGGCCGCCCTGGAGCGCGACGCGCCGGATGCCCAGCACCTCATCATGAACCTGAACGGGCCGGGCGCTGGCCTTGATGAAATCGAGGCGCTGACTGCCCAGTTCGGCGGTTACGTGGACGCCATCCGCGCCGGGCATCTGCCGCACGCGCTCAACCGGATTACCCTGGTCGAACGGAATACCGACCGGGCGCTGCATATGCGCGAGGCGTTGCAGAGCCAGTTATCCGGCGTTGATTATGCCGAACGCCTGGAGGACGGCCTGTACCGGCTTTCTGTCGTCCAGATGCGGCAGTACCGGCAAAACGCCGCCGAAACACGTATCGAAGCCGCCGGCGCTCAATCCGAAACGAAGCCGTTCGTGTACGTGATTATGCCCGCCGATGAAAGCCTGGATGATTTCTATCATTACGGCATCCAGGGCGCGGTTCACGCGCGTGGGCTGCTGTGCGTGCGGGTGGACGATAACATCCTGCTGGAAGAAGTGCTGGAACAGGTCAAAAAGCGCATTGATAGCGCTTCGGTCGTGGTGGCCGACCTGACCCACGCCGACCCGCGCGTGTACCTGCAGCTGGGTTATGCCTGGGGCAAAGGCCGCCCGACGATTTTGCTGGCGCAGGCCGGCGCGCCGCCGGCGCTGGAACTTAGCAAACCCGCGCCCATCCTGTACAAAAAGATCAAAGATGTAGAAACCGCCCTGGCGCAGGCGCTTGACGCGCTGAAAGCATAAAAATCGCCATGACCCAACCGGCATCCCGCCCGCCCGAAGTGAACATCATCCTTTCCACCCTGGCCCGTCTGCTTTTTCGGCTGTTCGGCTGGCAGCCCCAGGGCAGCGTCCCGCCGCTGGCGCAGTTCGTCGTGGTGGCCGCGCCGCATACGTCCAACTGGGACGGCCTGATCGTGATTATGATGTCGCTGGTGCTGCGCGTTAAACTGCGCTGGATGGGCAAACACACGCTGTTCAGGCCGCCCTTCGGCTTCATCCTGCGCGCTTTGGGCGGCATCCCCATCAATCGCAGCGCCAGTCATAACGCCGTTCAGCAGGCAGTTCAGAGCTTTCGTGACCACAAAAACTGGGTGCTGGTGGTCGCGCCGGAAGGCACGCGCAGCAAAACCACCCGCTGGAAAACCGGCTTTTACCACATTGCGCTGGGGGCGGGCGTGCCGCTGGTGCTGGGCTTCGTTGACTATCGGCGCAAATCCGCCGGGCTTGGCCCGGTGATCGAGCCAACCGGCGACATCGAAGCCGATATGGCCGCGATCCGCGCCTTTTATACCGGCATCATCGGGCGGCATCCCGAAAAAATGAGCGACATCAACCTATAAGGAGGCCCCCATGCGCCTGATCGAAAATAACCGCCTGCTGTTCAACCGCCTGGCAGACCTGGCGACAAAACCGCCGCTGTTCGAGCCGAGTCCAGCGCGCTTCTGGAATGATCCGTATATCGCACAGCAGATGTTAAAAGCGCATCTTGACCCCACCACCGATGCCGCCAGCCGCCGCCCCGAAACCATCGAACGCTGCGCAGCCTGGATTGCCGAACGCGCCGGGCTGCTGCCAGGCGCGCGCCTGCTCGACCTGGGCTGCGGGCCGGGGCTGTACGCGCGGCGTTTTGCCGGGCGCGACCTGCGCGTGACGGGGGTGGATTTTTCTGAAAATTCGCTGGCGTATGCCCGCCAGCACGACCCGCACTCGACCTACATTCACGCTGACTACCGGACTCTCGACCTGCCGCCGGAATCATTCGAGGCCGCTGTATTGATCTACGGCGACCTGTGCGTGTTAAACGATGCCGACCGGGATACTGTGCTGCACAACGTGCGCCGCGCGTTGTGTCCCGGCGGATATTTTTTCTTCGATGTGATGACGCCGCAGCATTCTGATTATCACCAGCCTTCCGCCAGGTGGTGGGTAGAGACATCCGGCGGCTTCTGGAAGCCGACTCCGTATCTGGCGCTGCTGCGCCACCACCAGTACCCGGAACACGAAACCGGCCTGGAACAGTATTTGGTGATCGAAGACTCCGGCGATGTAACCGAGTACCGCATCTGGTCGCATTATTACAGCCCGGAGGCGATCACCGCAGTCCTGGAGCGGCAGGGTTTCGAGGTGGTGGGGCGCTACGGAAACCTGACGGGCGCGCCGTACCAGCCGGACGGAGAGTGGCTGGGGCTGGCGGCCCGCCGGATGTAAAGGCCATTATTTACGTCTGCCGGCCCTCGGCTTCTTCCTCCCGCGCGCGCGCCAGTGCCACCGCGCGCATCACCTGGGTGCGCGTCAGCATCACCGAATCGTCGTCCTCCTGGCGCAGATCATCTGGCACAGGCAGGCGGGATTTAACCAGAAAGTCTTCCAGCGCCTTGCTAAAACTGCGCGTCGGCGCGTCCTCGCCGTATTCATCCCGCACTTCGCGCAGATGGTCTACCATCCACAGGTACAGGTCGGCTTCAGTGCGTTTGGGCATATGGGACAGCACATCATACTTACGGATGAGCGTCACCGCCGGGCGGTATACGTTGTCGTACCAGTCGGCAGCGGCTTCTTCAAGCGTAACCCCTTCGCCGCGTGTATGCTCCAGGATGTTCTGGTGCAGGTAAATGTGTCCCATCAGGTCATTGTAGCGCGACGGCTCGGAAAGCTGCATGGGCTGGTGATGCGGGCGCGAATTTTTCAGCCCGGTTTCTTCCAAAAACGCGGCATAGGCCGCCGCCGCGTCCAGCTGTTCCCGCGTCATACCCGGCTCCAGGTCAACCGGCGTGCGGAGTTCGGTCACGTGCGCCTGGATGGTTTTCGCGCCGAGCTGCCGCGCTACAGATACCCGATGGTTGCCATCGCGCACGAAATACACATCATCCACTTTATACAATTCAATCGGCGGCACACCCTCCATGCTGTGAACCTGGGCATAAACCCGGCTCCAGCGATCCTGCGACGTGCTGCTTTTCGGCAGAAACGTGCTGGTGAAGTCGCGGTAGCGCCCCACGCTGCCGACAATACGGTCAAGCGGCACATCTTGCAGCCCCTTATAACTTTCCTCGCGCAGGCGCAGGCGCGTTTTGATGTCATCGAAACTCAGCAGTTCAGCCGGTTTGTTCCGCAGCAGGCCGATCACATCCTGCCAGAAGGCGCGTCGCCGCGCGTTTTGATAGACATTGATGCCTTCGCTGTAGTTCATTTTAAACGAGTCGTCGGACATTCCGATTCCTCTCACTCATACATCACGCTCGATGGGTTGAAGTCGGGGATGATTTTTACCCCCAACCTTCCCGTTCGACTTTTGCTTTCCTCCCAGATATACTCTTCAATCAGCTTACAATACATTATCCAGAATGCACAGAGCAAAGGCCTCAATGGTTGTCAACGTTTAGCCTACGCTCATATGGTCTATTATGCGCCTGTCCGGTTATGGACAGGTTAACCCACCGCCAAAAGAGGTAGAAAAAGTGACTTATATCCTGGTGACAAATGACGACGGCGTAACCGCGCCGGGGCTGTTCGCTCTGATGCAGGCCATGCGCCAGCTTGGCACAGTGGGGGTGATTGCCCCTTTACGCAACCAGAGCGCCGTCGGCCACCGTAAAACGCTCTTTCAGGACATCCGCGTAAGCCAGGCGGTTTTGCGGGACGGCACGCCCGCGACGGCGGTGGATAGTTCACCGTCGGACTGCATCGCCCTGGCCGCGCTGGGGCTGGTGAACTGGCCGCCGAATATTGTCGTATCCGGCATCAATCGCGGCGCAAACATGGGGCAGGACATCACCTACAGCGGCACGGTGACGGCGGCGCTGGAGTCCACCATTCAGGGCATCCCGGCAGTGGCGGTATCGCTGGCGTCCCGCAATGCCGATTCGCCCGCCGACTACGAGCCGGCGGCGGAGATGGCGGCGCGCGTGGTGCGGCGCGTGCTGGAAAAAGGCCTGCCGCCCTTCACCATCCTCAACCTGAACCTGCCCGCCGGGCGGGACATCAAAGGGCTGCGGCTCACCCGCCAGGGGGTGCGGATTTACACCGACGAAATGGAGCGCGATGGCGATATTGTACGCATCGTCGGGCCGGAGCCGGGCGGTCGAACCGAAGAAGAAGGCACGGATTTATGGGCCGTGCATAACGGTTACGCCAGCCTGACGCCCATCCACCTTGACTTGACCGCGCACCGTTTTCTGGCCGACCTGGCCGCCTGGGACATCGCGCCGTAAACCTGTCCGTTTTTGGCAAGCGTTATCTGACTCGATATAATCCGCGCCACTCAATGGCGCGGATTGTTTATGCTGTATCACATTTTTCTGAGCTACAGCCGCAAGGACGCTTCCCTGATGCGAAAGGTCAGGGATCATTTGCGCGCCGAAGAGCTGTCAGTCTGGACGGATGAGGGCATCGAACCCGGCACGCCGCTGTGGGATCAGGCCATCGAAACGGCGCTGGCAAACGCCGGCTGTATGGTCGTCATCCTCACGCCCAATGCCATCAACTCCAAAGGGCTGCGCGACGAAATCCACTACGCCCGCATTCATGGCGTTTATATTTTTCCCCTGCTGGCGGGCGGCGATGCCCGAACATCCGTGCCGTATACCCTCAGCGGGACGCAGTGGGTGGACATTCGTTCCGATTTTTCCGGCGGCATGGCGAAAATTGTTTCGACCGTGCGTACCCATCTGAGGTTAGATGCCGCTGCCGCGCCGCTGCCCGAAGCGCCGCCGGAGGAACACCCACCCCGGCCCGCGCCGCGCCCAATGCCCCGTCTGAACTTGCCGCGTCTGAACCTCGCACCCGGTCGCCTGCTGCGCGGCCTTCGACCGACCCGCCTGCTGTGGCTTTTCCCGGCGGTCGTGCTGGTGCTGGCGGGCCTGGCGGCGGTGGGGTTGAAGCTGGCTTCCGACCGATATTACGGAATCCTCGCAACCTGGGGCGACGAAATCGCCGCGCTGGCAAACTACCAGCCGGAATTTCACCCCGTCCGGCTGCTGGATGCCGATGGCAGCCCTTTCGCCGAACTGACCAGCGAGCAGGGCGGCGCGCGGCAAAAAGTGGCGCTGGAAAACATTTCGCCCTACCTGATTCACGCCGTTGTTTCGGTGGAAGAGCCGCGCTTTTTTGAGGCCGCCGGCGCTGCGCCCGATTGGGTATCGCTGCTGCCTGCGCTGCTGGATTTGCAGCCGGTCGAGTCTGGCGCGGCCACCATCACCGGACAGATCGCCCGCCAGTTGGTGCTGAAGGATGCGGCGGTTTCCCCGGAGCGCGCCCTGCAAGAGCGGATAATTGAGGCAGAAATCGCCCGGCGGTATACCCAAAACGAGATTCTTGAACTGTATCTGAACGAGGTTTATTTCGGCAACCAGTCCTACGGCGTGGAAGCAGCGGCGCAGTTTTACTTCGACCAGAGCGCCGACGATCTTGATCTGGCCGAATCGGCGCTGCTGGCCGGCCTGATCGCCGCGCCTGCCGCCTATGACCCGGTGACGCAGCGCGAAGCCGCCTTCGAGCGAATGGGGCAGGTGATCGCGCGGATGCAGGAGGTGGGCTGTCTGGGTTTTCAGCAGGTGTTTCCTGGTGACGACCCCTTCTGCATAGATCAGAGTATGGTACGGGATGCCATCGTGGAACAGGCCGCCGTTAAAGCGCGCGTTTTTCAGCCGCGCGCGATTTCTTATCAAAACCCACACTTCGTCAATTTTGTCCAGCAGATCATCGAGCGCGACTACGGTGCGGGCGAGATGTACCGGCGCGGTTTTGTCATCCGCACCACGCTGGATACACCCCTCCAAAAAAGCGCGGAGCAGGCGCTCCAGGCGGCGCTTGACCAGGGCGCGAACACCGGGCTGAATACCGGCGCGATCATGGTCACAGACCCGGCTACCGGCGCGATTCGCGCAATGGTCGGCAGCCCAGATTTTCATGACGATGAGATAGACGGGCAGGCCAACGGCGCGCTCACCTGGCAGGCCGCCGGGACGGCCATCAAGCCAGTGGTGTACGCCGCCGCGTTGGAAGGCGTGCCAGACCCCAGCACCGGCGAGGTGGTGCGTTATCTCACCCCGGCATCCATTCTGTGGGATGTGCCGACGACCTTCAACACCGTGCCGTCATACAGCCCGGTTAACTTGGACGGCGGTTTCCGGGGGCCGGTGGCCGTGCGTTACGCCCTGCAAAATGATCTCAACGTGGCGGCGGTGAAAGCCTTCGACTTCATCGGCGTCGAACGCTTCCAGGATGTAGCCGCGCGTTTAGGGCTGACGTTCCCCGAAGGCGCGCAGTTCGGGCTGCCGACGGCGCTGGGCGCGGTGGACGTGCGGCTGTATGATATGATGGCGGCCTACGGTACACTGGCGAACAACGGCGCGCTCGCTCGGCTGTACGCCGTCGAGAGCATCACCGATGCCGACGGCGCAGCCGTTCCCCTGGCCGAACGCCCCACGCCTACTCAGGTCGTTCAGCCGGCGGTCGCTTACCTGATGCAGAACATCCTCAGCGACGACAGCGCCCGCGCCCAACAGTTCGGCACAAACAGCGCCTTGTCTCTTTCCAGCCTGCCCGCGTCCGGTTATGTGGCCGCCAAAACCGGCGTCACCGACCAGAACCGCGACCTGTGGACGATGGGTTTTACCACCAACGCGGTCGTGGGCGTCTGGCTGGGACGCGCGGACGACGCGCCCACTTCCGGCGGCTTCAGCCTGGTCGCGCCGCTGTGGAACCAGGTGATGACCGCTGCCCTGCGCGAGTTCGGCCCGCCGCCGCCGTTTAGCATCCCCGGCAGTGTCATCACCGTCCAGGTCTGCGCCCTGACCGGCACGCTGCCGCCGGCGAACTGCCCGGTGCTGCGGAATGAGCTTTTTCTGGCCGGCCAGCTGCCGCCCTCTGCCGAAGAAGCCTTTGTCCAGAACATAACGATTGACTCCTGGACAGGGCTGCGCGCCAACCAGTTCTGCCCGGATAATCTGGTCGAACGTACTTACCTGAACGTCTCAGACGCGGCGGTGGCGGATTGGCTGCTGAACAGGCCCATCGGGGTATCGCTGGCGCGGCAGCTTGGCCTCCCCAGCGATCTGGAGCGCGCCCCGACCGAAGCCTGCGACCTGAACACCGAAATCCCCATCGCGCGCATCACCAGTCCTGGCGAGGGGCAGCAGGTTTCCGGCGAAGTGCAGGTGGTGGGTTCGGCGTCCGCGCCGTCACTTGCGAGTTATTATCTTGAGCTTGCGCCCGGAAACTCGAACAATTTTATACCTGTCTCGCTTCCGACAGCCTCGCCGCAGACCAACGGCGTATTGGGAACATGGGATACAACGACTGTTCCCAACGGCCAGTATATACTGCGGCTGGCGATGACCCACAGAAACGGCGGGTATCTGTACCGGTCGGTTAACGTCACCGTCAATAACACCGTCCCCACGCCGACCGTCAGCGCATCTGCCGGAAACTCGTCGGTGTAACAACGGCGCTTGTTTTTAACGCAGCCGCCTGCTTCACGGCCGTTTTAACCCGGCAGGCCGGCGATAAACAGCACTTTCGACCGATAAACGACAGTGGATGGCGCATTAAAAAACGGATGCGCCCCGACTGAGCCGGCGCGCCAGACCCGGCAGGCCGTCTGGCGACATACGCCGCCAGAAATGGTATCATAGGCTGTTTGGTCGAGCAGGCACGTCACGACAGTATATACTTTGAAGGCGCTCGCCCTCCGAAAAAATATTCTTTCCTGAGGCCATGATGCACGCCACACTTGACAGCTGGATTCGGCACGAAGCAGTCCCGTTTTCCGTTGATTCGCCCGAAACCTTTAACGCCTCGGTGGATAAAATGGCCGCCGCGCTGGGCGACTCGGTGGAACTGCTGGGTTTTGGAGAGGCGCTTCACGGCGGCGAGGACATCCTCATGCTCCGCAACCGGCTCTTTCAGCGGCTGGTAGAGGCGCATGGTTACAGCGCCATCGCCATCGAAAACAGTTTTCCTAAAGGGCGCACAGCCAATGATTATGTGGCCGGTTGCGGGCCGGACTCGTATGAGGCGGTGCAGGAAGCCGGCTTCAGTCACGGCTTCGGCCAGCTTGAGGCCAACCGCGAACTGTTGGAGTGGATGCGGGGCTACAATGCCGATTCTTCTCATCGGGTTAAACTCCACTTCTACGGTTTTGATATGCCGCTCTTACGCGCCAGTTACGCCAGTCCAAGCCAGGTACTCCATTTTGTACTCGATTACCTCGCCTCGATTGACAGCGCCAGCGGCCAGGAATACCGCCAGCTGATCGTTTCGCTGATCGGCTCGGACTTCGACTGGGAAAACCCGGAAGCAATAACCGACCCGTCGAAGTCGGTGGGTCTTTCGCCCGCCGCGACCGCGCTCCGCATTGCGACCGAAGACCTCATCACCGAATTGAAGATACGCCGCCCGGAACTGGTGGCTCAGAGCGGCCCAGATCGTTATGCTGAAGCCCTTCACTACGCTGCGGCAGCGCGAGGACTGCTGAACTATCACGCGGCGGTGGCGCGAAAGTCCGACGCCGGCCATCTGCTCGGCATCCGCGATGCGGCGATGGCGGACAATCTGGCGTACATTGTGGAACGCGAGCGCGGGTGGGGCAAAGTGCTGGCCTTCGCGCACAACAGTCACTTGCAGCGCGGGCAGGCCGTCTGGCCCTGGTACACCTTCTGGCCGGTGGGGTCGCACCTCAACGAGATATTCGGCGCGCGTTATGCCGTCATCGGCTCGGCAGTCGGGGTTTCCGAGGCAAACGGCATCGGCCAGCCCGAAGCCGGCACTCTGGAGGCGCGGCTGATGGCCCTGCCGGGGTCGGGCGCGTTCATTCCAACGCACAAAGGCCAAGGGCTTCCCGACTCGGAAATCGCCTCGCTCCCGACTCGTTCCGGCAGCACGAAAAACCTGTCTTATATGCCCATCACCGCACAGAGTTTCACCGATTTTGACTGGCTGGTGTTTCTGGATTCAACGGTCTACAGCCGGGGCGGGCCGCCGCTGCAGCAGGGCAACACCGCCGCCGAATAGCGATATACAAAGGATGTATCAATATGGCAGAACAACTTGTTTTTCCCGCCGGTTTCTTATGGGGGGTAGCAGGTGCGGCGCATCAGGTCGAGGGCGGCAATATCAACAGCGATTCCTGGGTGCTGGAACATATCCCCAATTCACCCTTTACTGAACCATCCGGCGATGCCTGCGACCATTACCACCGCTACCCGGAGGACATCGCCCAGATCGCCGCGTTGGGGTTTAACACCTATCGTTTTTCGATTGAATGGGCGCGCATTGAGCCGGAAGAGGGTGAATTTTCGACAGCCGCGCTCGACCACTACCGCCGGATGCTGGCGGCCTGCCACGAACACGGCCTGACGCCGATTGTCACCTACCATCATTTCACCTCGCCGCGCTGGTTTGCCGCGCGGGGCGGTTGGGAAAGCGCCGCCAATGCCGAATATTTTGCCCGGTACTGCGCGCGGGCGACCGCTCACCTGGGCGACCTGATCGGCGCGGCCTGCACGCTCAACGAACCGAACGTTGGGCTGCTCATCCAGCAGATCGGCCACATGCCGCCGGACGATATGATGGCGCAGGCTCCCTATCGCGCCGCCGCTGCCAGAGCGGTCGGCAGCGACACCTTCGCGGCCTTCCCTTACTGCCGCCAGGAGCTGGCGCGCGACACATTTTTACAGGCGCACCGGCTGGCCGTCGCGGCCATCAAAGCCGGGCCGGGGAACTTCCCAGTTGGTTTGACGCTGGCGATGTCGGATCACCAGGCCGTACCCGGCGGCGAGGCGACTCGTGACCGCGTGCGGCGCGCGGTGGATGACGTGTTCCTGGATGCAGCCCGCGACGATGATTTCATCGGCGTGCAGACCTACAGCCGCGCCCGCTACGATGCGGCAGGGACGCTGCCGCCGGAAGAAGGCGTCGAACTGACACAGATGGGTTACGAGTTCTGGCCGGAAGCCCTGGAAGCCACCATCCGTTACGCCGCTGCTTATACGTCCCGTCCCGTCCTGGTGACGGAAAACGGCATCGGCACGGAGGACGACACCCGCCGCATCGAGTATGTGCGCCGGGCGCTGCGCGGCGTCCACCGCTGCCTGGAGGATGGAATCGTGGTGCGCGGTTACTGCTACTGGTCTGTCTTCGATAACTTCGAGTGGGCAATGGGTTACAGGCCGAAATTCGGCCTTATCGCTGTAGACCGGACGACGCAGCAGCGCGCGCCCAAACCCAGCGCGGCCTGGCTGGGCGGCATCGCGCGGGCCAATATGCTGACCGCTTAACATCCGGTTGTGATTCCCTTCCACGCCGCCTGTGATATTTATCACTGACCTGCTGTGGCAGCAGTAGGTTAACCTGAATATTACAGAGCGGCGTCTCTCTACAGGGGAATCTCATGGAATCGCATCATCAGCGGGTCATCGAACGACTGACCGGTTTGTTTGAGGACGATCCGAATTTTTTGGCGCTCATCATCGGCGGCTCGGTGGCGCGCGGCTGGGTGCGCCCAGACTCCGACGTGGACATCGTGCTGATCGCCACCGATGAAGAATACGCCCGCCGGGAAGCCGTCGAATCCTACCACTATTTCAACCCGGATTTGTGCGATTATCCCGGCGGTTACGTGGACGGCAAAATCGTCAACCTCGACTTTCTGCGCGAGGCCGCCGATCATGGCAGCGAACCGGCGCGGGCGGTCTTCGTCGGCGCGTTCGCGGCTTTCAACCACGCCCCGGAAGTGGATGACCTGCTCAAACGCATCCCGGTTTACCCCGAATGCGAACGCGAAGAAAAGATCAAGGCTTTTTATACGCAGGTTTTGATCCTCAACTGGTACATGGGTGAGGCCGAAAAACGCGGCGACCCCTACCTGCTCAACCACGCCGCCGGCCAGCTCGTGCTGTACGGCGGGCGGTTAATCCTGGCGCACAACCGGATTTTATACCCCTATCACAAGTGGTTCATGCGCGTGTTAAACGGCGCGCCGGACAAACCCGCCGGTTTTATGGAACTGGCCGATTCGCTGCTCCGGCAGCCGTCCGGCGAGAGCGCCCGCGCCTTCACCGACTGCGTGAGCGCCTTTCAGGATTGGGGCGTGAGTTTTCCTCAGGCGGTGGTGCGGTTCATAAAGGACGCGGAATGGAACTGGCGCGGGCGGCGTCCTCCGCTGGCCGATTGGTGAAATCAGACCGCAAACGGCCCGTAAGCCGTACCGTCTACGATCAGCGCGAATACCAGCCCGGCGCTGCTGTCCAACAGCAGCAGCCCGCTCTCGAACCGCTGCGACTGCATTGCTAGTTCCTGCTCGTCCGTCCGGGCGAAACCCAGCGCGTCGCGCACTTCCGGCACGCTGCGCCACAGGCCGCCGAAACCGCGCACCGGCACGCGCAGGCCTTCCGGCACCAGGATGTCGGCATTGTTTTCGTCGGCGCTCTGCTGCACCGTCCAGTAGCGCCCGGCAAATGGTCCGCTGGTGGCTATAGCCCAGATTTCGCCGGTGTCGCCGCGCCAGTACATCGCGCCGCGTTCAAATACCTGCGTCGTACCCCGGAACTGCGCCGTAATCTGTATCGGGCAGCCTAACCGGAACGGCACTTCGGCATCCTGCCCCCAGCTTACGCCAAAAATCGCATCCGGCGGGATAGTGCATGTCGGCAGGCGCGTGGCCGGAAAATCCGGCGTGATCGGGGCGGCCAGTTGTTCCGGCCCAAAAACCGGCCCCTCGTCGGCCAACACTTCCCCGATGAAGATGCCGATGTAGGGTGTAACAGTCGGCGTGGGTTGAACGGCGGGCGGGCTGGGTGTGGCGGTGAAGGCCCGCCGCGTGGCCTGGAGTTCGCTTTCGGCGGGCGTAGGCGAGATGTACACCGTCGCCAGTTGTTTCACCTCCAGCACCGCCGGCGTGGGTGCGGCGGGCATGGACTCGCCGGGCTGGCAGGCCGCCAGCAGCGCCAGAAACAAGGTGCTGAGTATGAAGTTTCGAGTGCCGGGTGCTGAGTGCTGAGGGTTTTTGACGGACAAACGGCGGCCGGCAGCCAGCCGTCGCAAATTATGGACAATCCACCGGCAGTTCATACGCCACCTCATTGATAAACTCGCCCGACTCTGCCTGATAATACAGCCCAAAACGCACGCTCGCGGCTTCGGCTGCACGCGGCAGCCTATACACGTCCCGCACGATTTCTCCCGCCGTCCAGGTGGTCAGTGGCCGCCAGCCGTAAACCGGCGCGGCCTGATCGTCCTGCGCCAGGATGTTCCCATCCCCGTCCAGCAGATGCACGAACACGCTTAAATCGCGGGACGGTTTTTCGCCGACCGTCCAGTCCACCCGCAGAATGATCGAACCCGCCCCGCATTCCAGGCTGTGCGCCGCCGCCGATGGTGCGGGCGCGGGCGCGGGCAGCCCGGCCAGTTCCGGCTGCGTGCTGATCTGCACCAGCAGCGGCTCGACCGCCCGCAGGTACACCGGCGCGCCGAGTTGGGCTTCCCACCAGCTTACCGGCTGATTGTAAAAGGTGTAGGCCGGCGTCACCAGCATTTGCCCGCCAGACAGAATGGCGGCGTAGTCGGCGCGGTGATCTACCAGCCGCACCCCTTCAAGTCCCCCCAGCACCGATTGGGCGAACCCGGCGGCGAAATAACGCGGCCCCCAGGCCAGCATCAGCGCCGAGCCGGGCGGGGCGCTTGCGGCCAGGGCGATGGTGTCCAGGCCGGTGCGGTCGGCGGTCTGATCGTGGATGAAAGGCCGGTTGGCGACGAACAGCCCGGCAGCGAACACCCCTGCCGCCAGCGCGACAGGCCATGCCGCCAGCCAACGAGGCGCGCGGCGGCTGAAAAAGAAAAACGCTGCGTCCGCCAGGAACAGCCAGCCGAAAGCGGCGCTTAACGTCACCGGCAGCACCAGCGCCGAAAGGATGTCTGTATAAAACAGGATGTGGAACAGGTACGGCAGCAGCCCGAACAGCAGCAGCGTGGCCGCCGCCCGCCGCCGGCGCGGGTCGCGCAGCGCCAGCAGCAGCCCGGCAGCCCCGGCGATTAATCCCGGCGCGGTCAGGTCGGCCAGCAGCGCGCCGCTGACCTGGCTTGTGTTCGCCAGCAGCGCATCGAATGACCCCCGCGGGCCGATAAAACGCGCCGCCTCGCGCCCGAAAAACTGATCCCAGAAGCCCGCCCATGTCCCCGGCTGCCCGTAGACCCACTCCGCCCCGGCCAGCGCCCGCAGCGGCAGGTAGGCGTAAGGCAGGAAACCGGCCAAACCGAGCAGCAGGCACAGCGCCAGCCGCTTGAGCAAATGCCGGGGACTGGCCGTTAACTCCGACCAGACGGCGCAGACCAGTGCCGGGGCGGCCATCAAAATCGCCCGGTGATGAAAAACGCCCAGCCCGCCCACCAGCGCCAGCCAGTAGATGCGCCCGCGTATCGTCGCCCCGCCATGAGCCGGTTTCCACAGCGCCAGCGCCAGCAGAATCGCCAGAATCAACAGGCTGAAGCTGTAAATTTCCGCAATGACGGCGTGAATCCAGGCCGTGCGCGTCAGCCCGAACAGAGCGGCAGCAGCGGCAGCCAGCCAGAACGAACGGTCGAAGCGGCCAGGCCGCAATGACGGCGGGGACATTTGGGCGACAAGATGCCGCATCAGGGCGAAAATCACCGCCAGCGCCGCCGCCATCCAGACCAGCGATACGACTGAAGGCGCAGCGGCGGGCGAAAAACCCAGCGCGCGCAGGGCCGTCACCAGCGCGCTGCCGAGCATCACATACAGCGGGTAGCCGGTGGCGTGCAGTGTTCCCCAGGTGTTGAGAACGATCTGTGTTTCGCCCACGTCAATCATGAAGTAGTGTTCCGCGCCGTTGGGGATGGTTTGCAGTGTGCCGAGGTAAACCGGCAGCAGCGCCGCCGGGACGAGCAGAAAACCCGCAGTTTTCAGCCGCATTCTAACGCACCTCCAGCGTCGCCAGCAGGGCAGCGTCACCCAGGGGCGAACCGGCGGCGTCCATCACCGGCAGGCGGTCGCCGTTGCCGCACTCGCCGGGCGGGCGCATGTCGCAGGTGTACAGTCCCACCAGCAGCGAGTATATCCCCGGTGGTATATCCGGCGGCAGGCCGATCGTGTAATCATCCTGGATGTACCCGCCGGAAGTCCACTCTTTCGTCGGGCGGTCGGCGGGGTTTAGTTTGTCGGCCTGCGCCAGCGGCGGCCCGCCGCTGGATACATGCACGAAGCTGGAATACCCGTAAGGGATGGCCGCCGTTGTATACCAGTACAGGCGCAGTTCCAGCCTGTCGCCGGGGCGGAAGGTTTCGCCGTTCAGGTCATAGCCGAGCAGCTGCAGCGACTCGCCCAGCCGGAAGCCGGTCTGATGCTGCGCCGGTAAAACCTCCCCCGGCGGTGAGTTCAGCCATGCGCCGCCCTCGCGCAGGAAAACGACGGCCAGCGCCAGCGCGATCAGGCCGCCTGCCGCCAGACCGGCCGGTGGACGGGGCGCTGCTGTTTCATCCACAGGCGGCGCGGGGGGATCAGTTTTTCGCCTCAGCAGCGCGGCCAGCGCCATCACTTCCAGCAGCGCGCCCAGGCTGATCGCGCCGCCCAGGTCGCGCGCTGGCGTCGAGCCAAGCCACACCCGGACAATATGTTCCCCCGCCGGGACGGGCAGGGTGATGAGGCCGTGCGGTTCGGACGGCGTGATAACGACCGGCTGATTGTCCACCGATGCCTGCCAGCCGGCGAAGTCAAATGTCAGCACTTCCAGCGTGAAGGGCGCGGCGGCGGTCACGCGCCAGGCATCGTGCTGCGGGCTGTGTTCAAGCAGTTCAACCGTCACGCCGTTGGGCAGGGCTTCCAGGTGGGCTTTGTTGACCGGATACCCATCGGCATAATCGGCCAGCAGGCGCGGCGTCGGCCCCGGCTCGACGATGACGGCCTTCGGCAGATATTCGTTGGAGAAAGTGGTCGCCCGCTGCCGCCCGGCCAGTTCCTCCCGGTGATAGGCCGCCACCGATGAGTCCACCGTTTCGTGAATCCATTCCGGCGCGTACAGGGCCGGCAGCGCCAGCCCGATGATGGCGGCCACGATTCCGGCGCTGGTCGCCCCCGCCGCCCACCCCGGCAGGCGTTCGATCCAGCGGGCGTTCATCCCGGCCAGGGCGGCCAGGCAAAAGGCCGCCGGGCCGAGGAATCGCCAGGGGAACTGCAAAAATGCCAGCGGGCTAACCGCCGACCACAACCCTTCGGCGGCGGGCAGCATCAGAACAATGCAGACCAACCCCGCCAGCGCGAAATAAAGCGTGTACAGCGCGGCAGAATCGCCTTTGCGGCCGGCTGATCTGCGCCGCGCCAGCACCCACAGCGTAAAAATACACCCCCCCGCCGCCAGCGCCCACTGAGCCGCGCCCAGATTAAAGCGATGAACCAGGCCGTTGAGCGCGCCCTCGTCGTAACGCGGCGAAAAAGCCAGCAGCCGCTCCACCGGCACGAAAAAGTTGCGGTAATCAAGCTGCGCGACGGCGGTCAGGTTGCCCAGGCGCACCGCGTCACTTTCCAGCATCACCGGCAGCCAGAAAACCGCCGCCAATCCCACGCCGGAGGCCGCCGCGACGAGCGCCAGCAAGCGCGGCAGCAGCCCTGCCCGCCCATGTGCCAGCATGTGCGCCGGCAGCGACCAGACCAGCCAGCCAACCAGCAGCCCGGTCAGCACCAAAGCCATCAGATTGTGCGTGAAAATGAGCGCCGCGCTGCCCGCCGCCGCAGCGACAAACGCGCCCGCGCTGCCGGTTCGCGCCAGACACCCGTAGGCGGCCATCACCCAGGGAAACAGCGCGAATGCGGCCATTTCCGGGTACGCGCCCCGCGAGTACGGCTCGGTGAACAGCAGATACGGGCTGTAAATATAAGCCAGCGCCGCGATCACGCCGCCCGGACGCCCCGCCAGCGGCCTGACGAAAGCATACATACCCGCCCCGCCGCCGAATACGCTCAGCACAATCAGCGCCCGCAGCGCGTTCAGCGCGTCCAGACTGAACAGCCGCATCAGCAGGCTGGTGGCGTAATACGACAGGCCGGCATAATAGTGAAAAACCGGCGCGCCGTAGCCGGTGTAAAACGCCTCCGCCCAGCGCGGAAGTAACACGCCGTTATCCCACGAGCGGCTCATCTCCGCCGCGCGGAAAACGTGATACAGCACGTCATTGCCGTTCGGCAGACCTGGCCGGTACAGCAGCGGCCACAGCGCGAAGGCGCACAACCCCAGCAGCAGGCCGGCATACAGCCAGCCGATGCGGTTGTGTTGAACAGGGCGTAAAAAAGTATGGATGGATCGGCTCATAATGGAAGCCGATTGTAGCACAAGTGCGGCGGCGTTTGTCGCGCGCCTTCAAACCGGACACAAACATTACGAAATTCCTATCCCCACGTTAATCAAAAAATCCATTTCTCACCCTTTTTAAATCAAAATCCTCTTATAATGAAATTAACCGGCATGAAAAATTGGCCGGGGGAAAGTTTTTGGGAGGTCGGGTCATATGTACGCGCAAGTCACACAACTTCAGGTGCCTATGAACAAAATAGGCGAACTGCGCCACATTATTGATTCCCAATATCTGCCGGTCGTGCGGAATCGGCCCGGATTTCTGGCCGCTTATCTGCTCGAACAAATTGACGACCCCGACAGCGCCCAGCTCGTGCAGTTCTGGGACAGCCAGGCCGACGTGGAAAATTTCCACCGCACCGGCCTGCTGGAGTCGTCGGTGCAGGGAATCGCCGCTCATATGCCGGGAGTCCAGATCAAACGG
Source organism: Chloroflexota bacterium (assembly GCA_014338005.1). Classification (GTDB taxonomy): domain Bacteria; phylum Chloroflexota; class Anaerolineae; order Aggregatilineales; family Phototrophicaceae; genus CFX2. Next base: position 28,648 of record QUBZ01000043.1, read on the forward strand.
CAGGGATATATGGTGCGTGTGGCCGTGCGAGGCACTGCGCTGGCCGAAACCGCCGGATGAATACCACGCCGTTCCTGACCGTCTTTTTTTTACACTGACCGCCGCCGGCGCTCAGAAGCGTTGGCTTGCCTCCAATCCAGCAGCCTGGCACAATTAAGCGTTGATAATCACTGTATCGTTAACGGCTTATTGCTGCACAGGGAAACACATGACCGAAGGTTCGTTGTTAAACCCGCGAACGGTGCGCGCGCCGGCTTTCCCGCCCGGCGAATGGCTGAATACCAACCATCCGTTGAACTTAATCGAACTACGCGGACGGGTGGTGCTGGTGGATTTTTGGGAATATAGCTGTATTAACTGCCTGCGGACGCTGCCTTACTTGCAGCAGTGGCACGCGCGTTATGCCGGTTTAACCATCATCAGCGTTCATACGCCGGAGTTCCCCTTCGGGCGCGAGCGCGCACAGGTCGAGGCGGCAGTGCGCGAACTGAACATCCCATATCCGGTGTTCCTGGACAACGACTACCAGGTATGGGATGTTTTCGCCAACCGCTTCTGGCCGGCCAAATATCTGATAGATCGAGACGGTTACATTCGTTATACCGCTCACGGCGAGGGCGGTTACGAAGCCTTCGAGGCCGCCATCCAGGCGGCGCTGCGCGAGGCCGACCCGGACGCCAGCCTGCCGCCGGTCTTGCCGCCGCTGCGCCCGGAAGACCGCCCCGGCGCGGTCTGTTACCGTCCTACGCCGGAACTGCACACCGGTTTAGACCGGGGCGCGTTGGGCAACCCGGAAGGTTATGCCAGGGGTGTGCCGATGTTCTACCGGCTGCCCGCCGAGCGTCCAACAGGGGCGTTTTATGTCGCCGGGGCCTGGCAGGCCGGTACAGAGCATCTGGCCTACCAGGGGCATACCGAAGGGCTGCTGCACCTGCCCTACGAAGCGGTCGAGGTGAACGCTGTGCTGACGCCTCATGTCGAAACGGTGGAGCGGGTGTTACATCCCGAACCGGCGGTAGTGGAAATCTGGCAGGACGACAGGCCGCTGGATGCCGACCGGCGCGGCGATGACCTGCTGCCCGATGGCCGTGCGCTGGTGGATAGGCCGCGTTTGTATAACCTGGTTCGCAACCCCGGTTTCGAGCGCCACGAACTGACCCTGCGGGTGAAAACGCGGGGGTTTGCTGTTTACGCCTTCTCTTTCACCGGCTGCGTCAAAAGCTGAAGGGCGCGGCTGCCCGCGCCCGCAAAATTATTGAATACCGGCGTTACGGCGCGTCAATTACAAAGCTGTCGTAAACGCTCCAACCACTGAATGTGCCGTCGGCACGGCGGGCGCGCACCCGCCAGTAGTAAATCGCATTTAACAACGATGGTAGGGTAATTTCGGTGACATTGCCGGAAACAGAAATGGGCGAAAAAGATAACTGTGTACCGGGACTGGCGCTTCTGCTGATCTCCACTTCATATCCGGTTGCCGAGGTTAAAGGATTCCACGTCAGCGTTGGTGTAGAAATCGTAAAGAGATTGCGGTAGGGTGCTGCATTTGGCGGCGAGCAAACGTTTCGCACGATGGTTGATAGATAGGTTATCAGGTCTTCTTCTGTGCCGATGTCCTTGAAGTAGTAGAACTCTTTTGGATCGGACGGTATCTGATTGGCGAAACGTTCCGCTCTGGCGGCATCGCCCCACTCAGCCGTGAATTTAGTCATGAATATGGCGCGCCCCGCCGACTTGTTAGCAGCCGCTTCCGCGACGGGATTGCCGTATTCCAGTGGTTCGTCCTGGTCTCCCGTGCTGATAAGTATGATTATGTCCGGCGCATAGGAGCGCCCAAGCCGGGTGAACTGGTCACGCGCCAGACGAAGTCCTTTACCAATATTGGCTGCTGTCATTCCATTCGGCAGCAAGGCGCGCTCGATGGCATCTATTGCTGTAAGCAGCGAATCAAGGGTTGTATACTGCCCAAGCTCAATCTCGCTGCGCGTAAGGCTGGTATGAGCGATCTGAACAACGCCGAAATGAGTCTGATCGGCGCTGATATCGAAAGACCGCGCCAGATCGCCGACGAAGTTTTTCATGATCTCCATACGCCACGTGCGGGCCGGGGTGATGCGCCACATACCTTGAGCATCATCGGGAACCAATGGATCATCGGCAGTCCACGACATATCCATGACGACAACAATGTCCTGGGGAATAGAACATTTGTCGGGCAGTTTTGCCAGGCCGAGATCAATATCTAACTTAATACGCGGTACGGTCGCCGGAACACCAAACAGCTTCGTTCTGGCGGTGGATTGGTTGAAATCGCTGTTAAACGCATCGTTGGGCTTCTCGGCGCGCGTCAGGTCATACCCCAGGCTTAGAAGCTGTGCCCGGTCAACCTGCACACGATATTGCGCATCCGGGCCGGAGGGAACAAATGCCATATTGTAGTAGCCGCTCGCCCCGCTGACGGTGGACATGATGAGGTTATTGCCGGCGTCGTACAGCGAGAGCGTGACCCCAGGCACGGGGGGTTCTCCGGCTTCCCAGACGCCATCAGCATCAAGGTCATGCCAGACAGAATCGCCGATTCTGGTCGTCAGGTCGAGCTTGAGATGAACGAACAACGCATTCTGGCAGATGTTATTAATGTCAAGACAGGCTTTATTAAGTGGTATATTCCAGCGATCATAGTTCCAGGTGCCATATGACCCACCGCCATCCTGAATAACCACCGCGCCGTGAGAATAAGCAAAAATATCCTCGGACCAATTCGTTTCGTCTACGATGGAGGGCGTGAACATCACGAAATCTGCGGTGTTCAGTTCAGCCTCAGAGGTGACGATTTGCCAGGCATCAGGGTTGTTCAGCATCCAGTTTACGATCATGTGCATACCCACAATGTCGTAGAAATCAATTTGGCCGTCACTATTAGCATCGCCTTCATTTGCATCCAAAATATTGAGGATGCCGCCATAATATAACATCCCGGCGATGTAGGCGGATGGATAACCCCTACAGTTGCCGCCTGGTTGTTGTAATAGTGTGCATGTAGGATCAGCAGGCCAGTCTGTCCCCCGGTTGGCGGAAACCCAGGCGTAAGCATCCTCACGGTCATAGCGGTAAAGCGCCTGGGCGCGCAGCGGGTGGGCGGCAGGACAAAACACCAGCAGACTCAAAATCAGGACAACAATGAAACGGCGGCGATAAGCTGCGTGAATGACGGTCAGATCAGACATGGAGGTCACACTTCCCAAGTATAGCCGACTGCAAATTACTGATGCCTGGCACGGTTGCGACAAACTCCGGTTTTGAACCTACCCGGTAAGGTTATTCAGGCCGATTGCAGCAACCTGGACAGGTCTGCCGCTGCTGTCCTTGAACAGCACTTCAACCCGAGATAAAGGAACGCTGGCTGTTACGTTTTTATAGTCAGGTTTGACGGCATAAACCCGCACACCATCGTAAAGGAACAGTTCACCATCCGGCCTCATCAGCAGTTGGTCAATCCGCTTGCCTTCGAGTACTGTATAATCCATTTCCAGACGCTTGGGTTCGGCCTCATCTTCTTCTTTGGTATACCAGTACAGACCGAACTGTCCTTCATCCTGGCAGGCAAAAAGCAGGCCGAAGTTTTCTTTTGGTCCAAAAACAGGGCTGGTGATGACGCTGCAGGACTGTGTTTTTTCAATCCACACGCTGTCACCTTGTTTGTCATTATCCAGCACGTGAAGACCCGGTTTATCGCCATAATCCACAAAGGCGATAAAGCGGCCATCAGGCGAATAGGTGGCATAACCTCTACGGTGGTTTTCGTCGGGCCAGGGACTTGCGCTGCCTCCCAGTCTGTATTGATAAATGCGAGGCCCGCCGGCACCCAAGACCGTGAACAGAAGTTCTTTGCCCCCCGGCGACCAGGCAATGGAGCCGGGTTCCTCGCCGTCTTCAAGATCAACGATATATCTTAGCTCAATCGCGGCAGAAGGTGAGGAATTATCGGATGGAACATCCGCTATTAACAACTTCACAGCACCCGAATTCACATCGCGCCCGAACCAGGCGATCTGGTTTTGATCTGGATGGATGGTGGGATACGAATACTGCATGGCCGAATCCAAGCTGTTGGTGAACTGCTGATGCCGGGCATTTCCACGCAGTACGTAGAGGGAATTGGTATGGTTTGCCCACTCGCTGACATAAACGATAACGACGCCCAATCCCGGTTCGGGCGCGTCAGGTGTATCGGTAGGCATCGGTGTCGGGGATTCTAAAGGTGTCAGAATTGTTGGGGTAGGCGTAGGGACATTCTGATTGCCACTACCGGGCGACGGTGTTGAACTGTGTGCGCCTTCTGGCGCGTGTGTAGGCGTAGGGGTATTGGTCAGTGTGGGTTCTTCGGGCGTAGGGGAATCGGGAGTATGTGGCACGCGCGGTCTACGAAGCCACTCAAAAACCCCGTCACACGAATCGGCTTTATCCGGCTGCATCAGATTGTTTAGCTCCTCCAGTTCTTCTTCATAGCCACCCTGCTCCAGCATCCATGACACATGGTGATCGAGCAGATCGAGGAAGTCGCCCTGCGTTAAATTGTTATTTTTAAGGCACTCCCCGTTATGATCCAACCAGTTTTCCAGGTTTGGCAGCGTATCAAGAAGATGGCGGTAGGGGTCAGGAAGTTTGTTTGGATCTACGAGCAGTCCCAGCTTTCCGCAGTCGTTCTTATAGGCGATTTGCAGGTAAATCGGCAGTTCGGCGGCAAGCACATTGACGTAAGCGTCCGGGCAGTTAAAGGTATCGTTCCTGAACCGCTCACAATCCTTCTGCTCCGCGATCTGGACTACATCCCCGCGCACCCACCCTGTATTTTCGATGCCGCCATATTGAAACTTGAATTGGTACCAGTCCTTCCCGTCCCCATCAGAGTTATAGTCAATATCCAGAACTCGAATCCAGTTGAAAAAATTCTCCAGCAATATCGGGTATGCATCAGCGTTTATTGAGGGACCTTTACGAATAATGGTGCCCTTCGTGTTCGCCGGGTTCGGCGCAATCGAGCAGTAGGGAGGCGGAGGGGGAAGCGCCGGCGTCGGCGTGTAAGTCGGCGTCAGCGTGTAAGTCGGAGTCGGCCTTGGGGTGGTCGGCGACACTTCTTCAGGTGGCTGAGACTGCGGATCAGTCGGGCGCGGCGGAATAGATGTTTCACGACGAGGTGGCTCGTCAAGCGGCGGCACTTGCAGGACAGCGTCAGCCGTCGCGGTGGAAAACACAGTCTGGTCATTCAGCACCATAAACAGACCGGCTGCCACAATGAACAGCATGAAAAAGAGTCTAAAGGAAATCAACCGGCGCAACTGTTTCATAACCTGCCTCGCTCAAATAATCAGATATACTGGCGACATTCAGGGCTTTTTGCCCATGCATCTGAAGATCGGGGCCTCAAACGCAAGTTCGTATGTGCCTTTAAAGCTGAGCTGCCTGTCTGCAAAGTCGAACAGCGGATATTTGTCTTGGTGACGCGGATCGCCCGTCCATTCAACGTTATCCGGCGTTTCTGGCGTCGGCAGTGTTTGCAAAATACTGGCCGTAGCCAATGAAAATCCGCCGGGTACCAACTGTTTATATTCGTCCCCGTTCTCCCATAACCACTTACAGTAGGCATCTGCTTCATACCAGGCAGCCCGGTTATACGGTTCGTCATTTTCCAGGACTGGAGCTTTACCGCCCTCGCCCGGCTTTTTGATTTCGACCGGGAAGCCGCTGTAGTTATAGTTTCTGACGAATGCTGCGAACTCCCGGTTGGACACAGGCCGCTCCTGAACCAGGTACGCTCCTGCGCCATCCGACTTTTCCGTCCACTCCAAAAATGGATTTAGAGTCGGCGCCGGTGTAAAGGTGGGCATAGGAGTATCAGTCGGGGTCGGCGTATCGGTTGGTGATGGCGTGAACGTCGGCGTGGGCGTAGCAGTCGGCGTATCGGTTGGGGATGGCGTGAGCGTGGGTGTTTCGGTGTGGGTCGGCAGATAAGTGGGCGTGGGGGGGATGACAAGCCAGCAGCCCACTTGTTCCAACGATGTGTTCGAGCAGGTGTCGTCCGAAGAACTGCCCGGCCACCGCAGGGCTACATCCCGAAATGAGCCTCCGCCATACCAAAAAACATCGCCGAATTGCACCGGTCGTTTGAAAATGCGCTGGATATTCGTGCATATCATCGGTAAAGTCGGGTCAACGCCGGTTCTATAGTAGATGTAGCAGTCTCCTGGGTACACCAAACCATCGTTCGTCTGCAAGATATCGAACGCATCTTCCAGAAGATATGTCCGTCCAAGCCATACGGCGACAATCTCAACCCCTTTTAAAGATGTGGGGGAAACGATATAAATCGTAAACGATGTGGTATCAGAGAAGAGACCGATGTCAGCATTGGATGGCGTGTTAGTGAACGCCACCACTACCGGCGTATCGCTCGGCCTGGGCGTGGGCGACGGCGGACGCGGCGTGGGGCTGGGTGTAGGCGTATCAGTTGGGGTATCGGTCGGCGTGGGAGTAGGGGAAGGCGTATCGCTCGAAGTCGCTGACGGCGCAGGCGACGGCGTATCGCTGGCGGTCGGCGCGACCGACGGCGTTGGGGTAATCGTGGGTGCGATGACGATTTTTACGTTCACGCTGCCCTGCACAGCGACCGAACTCGCTTCTAACCAGCCGCTCCCGCCACCGTGTAAACTAACCTGATACCATTCTCCATCCTCGCTGATGCCGGTAATTTCCACCATCTGATCGGGCGTCACCGACTCCAGCACAGCATATTGACGGGACGGCCCGGCGCGCACGGCGGTGGTCTGTCGCGGCTGCGCCAGGGGTTGGTCGGGCGGGATCGGGAAACGCCCGGTCAGGTTTAGCGCCAGCAGTGCCAGAACGATTACGCTCAAAATCGCCAGCAGAGCGGTGGTTCGCAGTTCATCAAACTGTTTTTTAATAAAATTTCCGAGGGTTTCGCGGCGCTCCCTGCCGATTAACGCCGCCAGGATACCGCCGATCACGGGTGTCATGATGGCGATCAGCCCTAGCACTTCTTCCGCGTTTTCGCCGGACAGCCGCACCAGCAGGATGCCGCCGGAAACAACCAGCACAATCAACAGCGCCGCGTTGATGACATTGCCCCAGGGGTGGCTTATTTCTGCCCCCGATGGCTGCGCCGGGACATCACTTTCACCGGCATCTGGAATTTCCTGCTGTGACGAATCCGAGGAGTCCTTCGGCTCGCCATTCTGGTTGCTTTGCTCGTCCTCCGGCACGTGTCTCCCC
>QUBZ01000183.1 GCA_014338005.1 Chloroflexota bacterium
AACATTGCCAGCACGATTGCTGCCCCAAACCCAAGCCGGAACAACCCGCCTGCAAGTGGCAGCCTGCCGATTACGCAGCGATTGAAGCCAAGCAGGAGACCCAGGCTGCTCCCGAGTTCTCGTTTGAGACTGTTGCATCCGCCACTCTAGGCGCCCCGGAGACGGTTCCTGCCGCTGCACCCCAGGTCCGGGCAGAACCCCCGCCGCTTTACCTGTCGTTCCAGCAACTTCGGAACTGATCCCGACTCTCCCTTCCGGCCCTTCGCTCTGAGTCCAGGTGTGCCCCAAAGGAGAGTCGTATGCGGACACGCATCATCGTTCCGCTCTTTCTGGCCGTTTTCGCCCACGCCGAACAGCGTGGCCGTCTCGGCCCACTGATGGAGGAAGCCCTCCAGCGCAATCCGGAGGTCCTCGCCGCGCGCAAGCGCGTGGAAGCCGCCCGCCAGAGACAAACTGCCCGCGTGGGCGACCCCCTGTATACGCTGCTGCGCGCCAGGCCGGAAGTGGCCGACATCCTGCAAGGACATACCGATACGGTTTATGCGCTGGCCTTCAGCCCCGACGGGCGGCGGATGGCCTCTGGCGGGCGAGATGCCCGCATCATCCTGTGGGATACCGCCACCGGCCAGCGCGTCGGGCCGCTGCTGGCCGACCACTCGGACTCGATTTTTGCGCTGGCCTTCAGCCCCAATGGCAAGCTGCTGGCCTCCGGCGGGCCGGACGGCACGGTTGTGCTGTGGGATACCGCCACCGGCCAGCGCGTTGGGCCGCACTTCCGGCATGACGATTGGGTAGCGGCGCTGGCCTTCAGCCCGGACGGCAAAACCCTGGCCTCCGGCGGTTACGATGATGCGGTGATGTTATGGGACGTGACCACCGGACGGCAGATCGGCGCGCCGCTGGCCGGCCACGCCGGGAATGTGCGCGCGCTGGCCTTCAGCCCGGACGGCACGACGCTGGCTTCCGGCAGTTCCGACCAAACGATCATCCTGTGGAACATGGCCGAGCGCAGTTTTGGCCGCCAGTTCACCGGGCATACCGGCTGGGTGAACAGCCTGGCCTTCAGCCCGGACGGTAAAACCCTGGCCTCCGGCGGCGGCGATAAAATGGTCATGCTGTGGGATGTCCGCAGCGGCGCGCCGCGCGGCGAAACGCTGGAAATGCCGACTTCGGTCACGCGGGTGGCCTTCAGTTCGGACGGGACGCGGCTGGCGGTGGTCAGCAGCGCCGTCAGCGTGTGGTATATCGGCGGGGCGCGCCCCGTGCTGATGGCCGAATATGATGCCTATGCGCCAGGGTTGTGGGACGCGGCCTTCAGCCCCGACGGCGCGGTGCTGGCTTCGGCGGGGCGCGACAGCAGCGTGATGCTGTGGACGTTCGCCCCCCGCGACCGCCTGAGCCGCACCCTGGACGCACAGGATCGCGCCGTGCGGTCGGTCGCTTTTAGCCCGGTCGGCGGCCTGCTGGCTTCCGCCAGCGAAGACCACAGCATCATCCTATGGGATGCTGGCGGCACGCTCGTCCGCACGCTGGCCGGCCACAACGGCGAGGCGCTGGCCCTGGCCTTCAGCCCCGATGGGCGGCTGCTGGCTTCCGGCGGCGGTGATAACAACGTCCGGGTGTGGGATGTCGAAACCGGCGCAGAGGCGCTGCCGCCGCTGACCGGACACGAAAATTGGGTGCTGGCAGTGGCCTTCAGCCCGGATGGGCGAACCATCGCCTCCGGCGGTTCGGACGGCACGGTGCGGCTGTGGGACGCCGCCACCGGCTCACCCATCGGCGAGCCGATGCAGGCCGACGCCGGCAGCGTCTGGGCGGTGGTCTTCAGTCCCGATGGGCGGATGGTGGCTTCCGCCGGCGCCGACAGCCTGATACGGCTGTGGGACGCCGCCACCGGGCAGGCGCTTGGCGACCCGCTGGCCGGGCATATTGACACGGTTTTCACGCTGGCCTTCAGCCCCGAAGGCGGGACGCTGGTCTCCGGCTCCGGCGATGGCCGGGTGCTGCTGTGGGATATGGAAACGCGCAGCGTGAGGCGGGCGCTCGACGGACACGGCGACAGCGTGTTCGCCGTCACCTTCAGCCCCGACGGCGCGCTGCTGGCTTCCGGCAGCCCGGACGGCTCGGTCATCCTCTGGGATGCGGTGTCCGGGCTGCCGCTGGCGCGCCCCTTCGCCGCCCTGCCGGCTTGGGTCAACAGCCTGGCCTTCAGCCCGGATGGGAGACGGCTGGCCGCCGGGGTTGGGCGGCAGAGCCAGCCGCTTAACTGGGTGACGGTCTGGGAGCTGAACCTGGACGGCTGGGTGTCGGCGGCCTGCGATCTGGCCGGGCGCAACCTGACGCTTGACGAGTCGCGGCGCTATTTTGGCGACCGGGGCTACCGGCGCACCTGCCCCGACCTGCCCGCCCATAGTTCGGTCATTCAGGACACCGCCGACCGGGCCCAGGCTGCCGCCGCTGCCGGCGATCTGGAGTCGGCGCGGCAGTTTTACGCCCAGGCCGCCGAATGGCTGATCGGCGCGCCTTACCCCGGCATCGGCAACAACGTCTGCTGGTTCGGCAGCCTGTACGGTTTCGTGGATATGGTGATGCCGGTCTGCGAGCAAACCGTCGAGCAGGCCCCCGCGCAGGGTAATTTTTACGATACGCGCGGCGTGGCGCGGATGCTGGCCGGCGACCTGGCCGGCGCGCTGGGGGACATTCGTTTCTTCACCGCCTGGGCGGAGGGCCGCGCCGGTTACGAGCCGTACCTTGAACGCCGCCTGCGCTGGATCACCGAACTGACCGCCGGCGCCAACCCGATAGACGAGCAGACCATCCAAGAACTGCTGCAAGAATAAAGAAAACAGGCAGGGGGCGCAGAGGCCCCCTGCGCTTTATGGCGCGCTGTAAACCAGCGTACCCAGGATGGCGCGCAGCGTCGGCTCATGCTGTTCCAGATCATCCGGGGCGCTGCTGCCGAACGCGACCGCGTAAAAGTCATCGGCCATTTGCAGCACGATGATGACCGTTCGACCGTTGGCGGATGGTCCTTCGACACGCGCGGCGTCGCGCGTGCCGATGGTGATGGCCTCCGGCTCACCAAGCTGCCCGCCGGAGGCCGCGCGCGCGTTGATGAGGTCGGCCAGCGCGCCGATAAACACCAGCGGCGCGGCCCCTGCCGAAACGCCGGGCAGGTCGCTGGCGGTGCCGAACAGGAGGTTCACCAGGAAGTGGCCGGGTTGAACCTGCGGCCCTTCGGTCGTCAGCGCATCGGGTGTATTGACCATGTAAATCTGCCCCTGCGCCTCCTGCACCAGCCAGCCGGCGGGGTAGTTCAGGCGAATCGTGCCGTCGGCTGAAACAAAAACCGCGTCCAGTTCGATGCCGTCCACCACAACCAGCTCGGCAGTCGGCGCGGGTGTGGCCGTCGCGGCGGCGGAAAGCGGCGTTTCGGTCGGCGGCAGCGTGGGCGAGGGAAGCGGCGTAGGTGTAGCCGGCTGCATGGCGGCAATTGTCGCTTCGGCGCGCGCCAGCAGGGTCGCGGCCAGCCGCGCGTCTTCCAGGGCGGCGGCGCGGTCGGCTTCGGCGGCGATGCGGGCGAAATCGGCCAGGTCTACCTGGGCGGTGGCCGTCGCAAGCTGCTCCCCGGCCAGCGTTATGTCGGCGGCCTGGACGGCAATCAGCGTTTGCGCCGTCGCCAGCGCGGCCTGGCCTTCGGCGGCAGCGGCGGCCTCGGCGGCGATCAGCGTTTGCGCCGTCGCCAGCGCGGTTTCGCGCTCCGCCAGCCTTTCGGCGTCCGCTCTGGACTGGGCGACCGCCGTCGCGCGCGCGGCTTCGGCGGCGGCAGCCGTTTCGACCGCCGCATCAGCCTGAGCGACCGCCGTACCCTGCCCGGTTTCGGCTTCAATCCGGGCGGCAATGGCGGTTTCCGCCTGGGATACGTCCGTCGCCTGGGCGGCCATTACTTCGGCCTGGGCGGTCTGGGCATCCCGCGCCAGCGCAGCAGACTCCTGCCCGGCGTTATACTGGGTGAAAGCGACCGCCGCCAGCGCAAAAACAGCGACGACCAGCACAATAATCAATACGTTTTTAACCATACACCCCACTTTCCAAGAGCAGTTTCCAGTTACGAGTTCCCGGTTACCAGTTTTTTAAATCACGACCTTTGATAATCCTGTGATTTCACTCATCACTCAGGATTGGCCTGCGCGTGTGCCAGTCCGTCGCCTGCTCGTAGGCGTACCCGGCGCGTAAAATCACGTCCTCGCCGAAGGCCGGGCCAAGAAGCTGCAAGCCGATGGGCAGCCCGGCCTCGTCGAAACCGCACGGCACGTTCAGCCCGCAGATTCCGGCCAGGCTGGCCGGCAGTGTGAACACGTCCGCCAGGTACATTTGCAGCGGGTCGTCCATGTTCTGCCCGATCTTAAAGGCCGTCGAGGGCGCGACCGGCGTGGCGATCACGTCCACCTGTTGGAAGGCCGTATCGAAGTCCTGTTTGATGAGCGTCCGCACCGCCTGCGCCTTGCCATAATAAGCGTCGTAGTAACCGGCGGACAGGGCA